>NZ_JAGDFV010000019.1 GCF_017497985.1 Meiothermus sp. CFH 77666 | reverse complement strand
GTTTGCATCCTTCAATCGGACAAGCTAACCTTTCGATGGGAGGTCTTTCTGTTTTCACACAGCGTAATCTGCGCTGACAGGGGCCTCCCTTTCAACTACCCCCAGGGATAATCTCACCTTACTACCCGTGTGTTCAATCCCACAAGAAAAATACCTAAGCCTGTTAGACTAAACTTCGATGAACGACTACTACGCAACCCTGGGTGTAGACAGGAATGCGAGCGCCGAGGAAATCAAGCGGGCCTATCGCAAGCTGGCACTTCAGTACCACCCCGACAAAAACCCCGGCAACAAGGCTGCCGAGGAGAAGTTCAAGGAAATCAACGAGGCCTACGCGGTGCTCTCCGACCCCGAAAAGCGGGCCAACTACGACCGCTACGGTACTGCGACCCCCGGCGGGTTTGGCACTGGCGGCAGCAATTTTGGAGATATTTTTGACCTGTTTGAGCAGGTGTTTGGCTTTCGTTCACCGGGCGGGGCTGGCCGGGCGCCCCGTGGCGAGGATTTAGAAGCTGCTGTCGAGTTAGAACTCGCAGAGGTCTTGCACGGTGTTGAGAAAGAGCTCGAGTACGAGCGCATGGTTATTTGCGAAAGCTGTAATGGCCAGGGGGGCAAGCGGCAGACCTGTCGTTCGTGCGGAGGTCGTGGCACGCTCGAGCAAATCCAGCGAACCTTTTTCGGGAACATGGTGGCGCAGGTGCCCTGCACAGCCTGCCGGGGCCGTGGTTATACCCTCTCCGAGACCTGCCAGACCTGCAAAGGCCAGGGGCGGGTTCGCCGCTCGGAAAAAATCAAGGTCAATATGCCGGCGGGCATTGACGAAAACCAGCTTCTAAGGGTCTCGGGCATGGGCAACCTGGGGCTAGGGGGGCCCGGCGACCTGTATGTGCGTCCGCACATCCGCCCTCACCCCCACCTCCACCGCGAAGGCTCCAACCTGATCTACGAACTCAAGCTGGGGCTGGCCCAGGCGGCATTGGGGGTCAAGGCCCACATACCGGGCCTGGAGGGTGAGCTCGAGCTCTCCGTACCCCCTGGCACCCACGACGGCGAGGTGTTCGAGCTCGAGGGCCAGGGCTTGCCCCACCCGGGCAGCCGCAGCCGGGGCAAGCTACGGGTGGTTACGCAAATTGCCGTGCCCCAGCAGCTCTCCAAAAAAGCCCGCGAACTGTTGCGCCAGTACGCCCACGAAGTCGGCGAGGAGGTTGCCCCCGAAGGCTTCTGGGATAAGGTTAAGCGGGTGTTCAGGGGGTAGCCCCAATGCAAAAACCCCCACGCAATCGCAGTGGGGGTCCAAAAGCTCCAGCAACCTGCTCTACCGCACCTGCGGGAAGCCCAGGTCTACCTTGGAGGTGCTGGGGTCGGGCCAGCGGCTCGTGACCACCTTGGCCCGCGTATAGAACTGCACCCCCTCAGGGCCGTACATGTGCAGGTCGCCGAACAGGCTGGCCTTCCAGCCGCCAAAGCTGTAGTAGGCCACCGGAACCGGGATGGGCACGTTGATGCCGACCATGCCGGCCTCTACATCGAACTGGAACTGCCGGGCAGCGCCGCCATCGCGGGTGAAGATGGCGGTGCCGTTGCCGTAGGGGTGCTCGTTGATGAGCCGGATGGCCTCGTCGTAGGTCTTGACCCGTACCACGCTCAGCACCGGCCCGAAGATTTCCTCGTCGTAGCACTTCATGCCGGGCTTGACATGGTCGAGCAGGCTGGTGCCGAGGAAGAAACCTTCGGACAGGGCGACGGGATCCTGGCGCCCGTCCACCACCACAGTCGCCCCTTCCCGGGGGGCGTTTTCGATGTACGAGGCCACCTTGTCGCGGTGCTCACGGGTGATCAGGGGGCCCATCTCCACGCCTTCCTCGAGCCCCGGCCCCACCTTGATTTTGGGCATGCGCTCTTTGATGGCGGCGATCAGGTTATCGGCGGTCTGGTCGCCCACCGCCACCACCACCGAGATGGCCATGCAGCGTTCGCCCGCCGAGCCGTAGGCCGCGCTCACGGCGGCGTCGGCGGCCATGCCGATATCGGCATCGGGCAGCACCAGCATATGGTTTTTAGCGCCCCCCAGGGCCTGCACCCGCTTGCCGTTTTTGGTGCCGGTCTCGTAGATGTAGCGGGCAACCGGGGTGCTGCCCACAAAGCTCACGGCCTTGATGTCGGGGTGCTCGAGGATGCGATCCACCGCTACCTTGTCGCCCTGCACCACGTTGAACACCCCATCGGGCAGGCCTGCTTGCTGCAAGAGTTCGGCCAGGAAAAGGCTGGGGGAGGGGTCTTTTTCGGAGGGCTTGAGGATAAATGTATTGCCGCAGGCGATGGCGTTGGCGAACATCCACATGGGCACCATGGCCGGGAAGTTGAAGGGCGTGATGCCTGCTACCACGCCCAGCGGCTGGCGGATCTGGTACACGTCCACCCCCCGGCTGGCCTGCTCAGAAAAGCCCCCCTTGAGGAGGTGAGGAATGCCCGTCGCAAACTCCACGTTTTCCAGCCCCCGGGCCACCTCGCCCAGTGCGTCTGGTAGGGTTTTGCCGTGCTCGAGGGTGATGAGTTCGGCGATCTTGCGGCGGTTCTGATCGACCAGGTCGCGGAACTTGAACATGATCTCGGCCCGGCGCGAAAGGGGGGTTTGCCGCCAGGTCTTGAAGGCTTCCTTGGCCACGGCCACCGCACTATCCAGCTCCTCCACCGAGGCGAAGTCTACGGTGGCCTGTTGCTGCCCGGTGGCGGGGTTCCAGACCACGCCGCTGCGGCCCGAGTGGCCTTCAACCAGCTTGCCGCCAATCCAGTGCGAAACGCGCTTGAGGGTGATTTCAGGTTCCTTGACTGCCATATATCGCCTCCTTGTGGGCCAGAAAACTTTTGGGGAGGGGTAAAGCCCAGATAAGCCCATGGTAGGAGCAAAGACCCCTCAGGTGCAATGGACAGTCTGTCTAAATCCCCTGCCCTCTGTGCACGGGTCATCTCTTGGTGGCGCCACAGGATTCAAAAGCGGCGCAGGTGAACGGGATTATTGCTCTCTTCACAGACGCGGCTACTCACTAAAACGAGAATCCGTCTGGGCCCAGACGCGTGTCAAGCACCCAATCGTGGGGGCCGGCCCAGCCCACGGGTGCTTGGGTTTCGATTTTGCAAGCAGCCACCGTTCTGTCCAGGACAAAGGATTTTTGATCCCGGATGCTTCGATTGCTGCGAAGAGCGTTCTACTTCGCGTACTCCACAGCTCGGCTCTCCCGCACCACCGTGACCTGCACCTGGCCGGGGTAGTTCATGTCGCGCTCGATGCGCCCGGCAATTTCGCGGGCCAGCAGGGTGGCTTTGGCGTCGCTGATGCGGTCGGGTTTAACGATGACCCGCACCTCGCGCCCGGCCTGCACCGCGAAGGCGTTGTCCACGCCGGGGAAGCTGAGGGCAATGCGCTCCAACTGCTCGAGGCGCTGGATGTACTCTTCCAGGCTCTCGCGCCTGGCACCGGGGCGGGCCGCGCTGATGGCGTCGGCGGCGGCAGCCAGCACCGAGTAGAGGGTCTCGCCGTTTTCGGGGTCGTGGTGGTGGGCGATGGCGTCAATGACTTCCTTGGGCTCACCGAAGCGGGAGGCCAGGGTGATACCGATTTCGACGTGGGTGCCCTCGATCTCGCGATCTACCGACTTGCCCAGGTCGTGCAGCAGCCCGGCCCGGCGGCCCAGTGCGGCATCCAGCCCCAGCTCCGAGGCCATGATGCCGGTCAGGTGTGCTACCTGCACTGAGTGCTTCAACACGTTCTGGCCATACGACGAACGGAAGTGCAAGCGGCCCAAAAGCTGTACCAGGCCGGGTTTGAGGCCTACCACCCCGGCTTCCAGGGCGGCTTCCTCGCCGCGCTCGTAGATGAAGGTTTTCATCTCGTTTTTGGCTTTTTCCACCACTTCCTCGATGCGGCTGGGGTGGATGCGCCCGTCCTGCACCAGCTGATCCAGGGCCATCCTGGCAATCTCGCGGCGCATGGGGTTGAAGCTGCTGAGCAGCACGGCCTCGGGGGTGTCGTCAATAATCAGATCCACGCCCGTGAGGGCCTCGAAGGTGCGGATGTTGCGGCCCTCGCGCCCGATGATGCGGCCCTTCATGGCGTCGGAGGGGATGGGCACCACCGAAACCGCCAGGGCCGCTGCGGTCTCGGAGGCCTGGCGCTGGGCGGCCTGGGCCAGGAGCTTTTGCGCCTCGCGCTTGACCTCGAGCCGGATGCGCTCCAGGTTGGCCTTGACCCGCAGGGCCTTTTCCTCCTCGAGTTCGGCATCGAGCCGCGAGAGCAGCAGGTTGCGGGCCTCCTCCGCGCTCATCCCCGCCACCTCCTGGAGCTTCAGGTCAATCTGGCGCTCACGCTGGGCCAGCTCGGCCTGGCGGGCCTCGAGGGCTTTCTCCAGGGCATCGAGTTTTTCTTCCTGCTCGTCGAGCTTGGCGGCGCGGGCATCGAGTTGTTCCCCGCGTCGGGCCAGCCGTTCGGTTTCGCGCTTGAGCTCCTCGCGTTCGGCCCGGCTGGCCTGGAGGTCGGCTTGCAGTCGCTCGCGCTCGGCTTGAATGGAGGCCCGCTCGCTGACCAGGGCTTCGCGCTCGGCTTGCAGGCTGGCTTGCAGGCGTTCGCGCTCCTCTTTGAGCTGCTGGCGCAGGCGCTCCTCGCCCTGGGTGCGCAGTCGCTCGAGCTCGGCCTGCACGCTCTGGCGCAGGTTTTGTACCTCGGCCTGGGCGCTTTGCCGCAGGCTCTGGGCCTCGCTGCGGGCGGCCTCGAGCTGGGTCTTGGCCTGGGCCTGGGCCTGCTCCAGCGCCGTCTGGGCCTGGCGGCGGGCGGCCTCCAGGGTTTGCTGGGCCTCGCGGCGGGCGGCCTCGAGTTCGCTTTTATTAACCTCGGTCTGGCGGTTGCTGCGCTGCAAGAGCAGTACCACCATCACCACCAACACGATCACGATGAGCGTGAGTATCAGATCCAGGGGAGTAAAAGCCATCGGAACCTCCAGGGTTTGCAAGGAGGTTCTCACAGTTTCGGGTCTGGCAGGCGTTTAGTTGCTAAATAAATCTCCTGCTATTTCGGGCAAATCCGGGTACAGACAGGTTCCCTGGCATGTTCCAGATCACGCCGGATTGCCGGAGTCTTTCGCCCCGCTCCTGCGGAGTAAGGGTGGGAACCGCTGCTGGATTTGCTCGAGTCAAACGCCACACCAGAGGTAGATCGTTTCCAAACTCTACACCAAGCTGCCCTTTGGCCCCGTGCATCCGCACAGGGCAAATATGGAAAACTATGGCTTCCTGGCCCTTCATACTGGGAGAACCCCACCTAGCAAGCAGTTTAAGCCTCGGCAGCCATGGCAGAAGACTCTTCGTCCTCACCAGAGGTTGCCAGTACCGATAGCTTACCAGCTTGGGCCAAAACTTTCTCGCGGATCTCCTGGGCCATGCGGGGTTCGCCTCTGAGGAACTCGGCGGCCTTCTCCTTGCCCTGGCCCAGCCGGGTCTCGCCGTAGGAAAGCCAGGAGCCCGATTTGCTCACCACCTCGGCTGCAATGGCCACCGTCACCAGGTCGGCCAGGGGGTCAATGCCCTTGCCGAAGTACAGCTCGATCTCGTGCTCACGGAAAGGGGGGGCCAGCTTGTTCTTGGTCACCTTGACCCGCACCCGGTTGCCCACCGCCTCGTTGCCCACCTTGATGGGCTGGCCCTGCTTGCGCACGTCCAGCCGCACCGAGGCATAGAACTTGAGGGCCCGCCCGCCAGGGGTGGTCTCGGGGTTGCCGTACATCTGACCCACCTTTTCCCGAATCTGGTTGATAAAGATAGCCGCTGTGTTGCTTTTGGAGAGGGCCGCGGTCAGCTTGCGCAGGGCCTGGCTCATCAAGCGGGCCTGGATGCCCACAAAGGCATCGCCCATCTGCCCCTCGATTTCGGCCTGGGGTACCAGGGCCGCCACCGAGTCAATCACAATGACGTCTATGGCGCCCGAGCGGGTCAGCAGTTCCACAATTTCCAGGGCCTGTTCGCCGGTGTCGGGCTGGGAGACCAGCAGATCGTCGATATTGACCCCCAGGCTCTTGGCATAGATGGGGTCGAGGGCATGTTCGGCGTCCACAAAAGCCGCTACCCCGCCCATCTGCTGGGCTTGGGCGATGATGGAGAGGGCCAGGGTGGTCTTGCCGCCGGATTCGGGGCCATAAATCTCGATGACCCGACCCCTGGGAATCCCGCCGATGCCCAGGGCCATGTCCAGGCCCAGGCTGCCGGTGGAAATCACATCCACCTGCTGTCGGGGGGCTTCGCCCAGGCGCATCACGGCCCCTTTGCCAAACTGCTTTTCGATGGACTTTAAAGCCCCTTCCAACGCTTTTTGTCTCTCTTTATCCATATACGCTCCTATTCAGATTGCGGGGATGTCATTCAACCAAGCGGAAACTGTTCTATAACGCGATACTGTGCACCCGAACGCTCGAGCTTCGACTCCACCAAGCATACTGCTTTGGCCCGGAACTGTAGATTCATCACCAACGGCCCGATGCGGGGGGCCGGGCCCTTTTTGCGAGCCAGGGTCAGGTGAGGATGAAACGCTGCTGTTTCCAGGTCTGGAAGTGCTTGTTGTAGCCCTTTCGCCAGGGGCTCCAGACCCGTTCCGGTGGCCTTTACAAACCAGACCCGGGGGGAGCCAGTAGCGGGAAAGTACCCGGTTCCCCCCAGCACTACCTCAAAGGCGGGCACCGCGGCCGCCACTTCTCGTCCGATGCGGCGGAACTCGGGCAGGCGCTCCTCGGGCTGTTGACCCA
Organism: Meiothermus sp. CFH 77666; assembly: GCF_017497985.1. Taxonomy (NCBI): domain Bacteria; kingdom Thermotogati; phylum Deinococcota; class Deinococci; order Thermales; family Thermaceae; genus Meiothermus; species Meiothermus sp. CFH 77666. The sequence continues at coordinate 67,767 of NZ_JAGDFV010000019.1, read as the reverse complement.
AAAAAAGCAGGGTGATGTGAAGCTGGTGGACTGGACTCGGCTTCCAGCCCTTGAAGCCCCGTACCTTCTCCTGGGCCTGGCCCAGGGCTTCCTGCACCGTGCGCGGGGGGAAGATGGCATAGAAGAGCCTCATGAGGGTCTCCTCCGGCTGCGCCCATGGCTGCAGGCTGAGCCTCGAGGGCTAAGTTCGTTCACGGGGTTGGTCGGGTTCGTCTGGGAGTCGGCCCTCCGTTCACGACTCGGATGTGGGATGCACGGTATCGTCATTGGGCTCCCCGCAGTTCGGATACCAGAAACGCCAGGGCGGCATGGGCGGCCCGTTGGCGAAGCACATCGCGGTTTGCGCCGGGCAGGCGGTAGTGCCTAGACTTGACGCCGCCGGGGCCCGCCAGACCCACGTAGAGTGTGCCCACCGGCTGATCCTCGAGGGCCTCGGGCCCGGCTACCCCGGTGGTCGAGAGGGCGTAGGTTGAGTTCAGCATGTGGCGGGCGGTGGAAGCCATGGCCTCGGCGAAGGCGGCAGAAACCACGCCGTGCTGAGCGGCTACACCTGGGTCAATAGGGAGTTGGGACTTGGCAGCAAGGCTGTAAGGAACCAGCCCTCCCAGGTAACTCCGGGAAGCGCCCGCCACCCCGGTCAGGAGGGCCCCCAGCGCTCCGCCCGTTACGGACTCGAGGGTTGCCAGTGTGGCCTGTTGGGCTTCCAGCGCCTTGAGGGTGAGCACCGGCAAGGTGTCGCTATCCTGGCCCCAGACCGCCTGGCCCAACAGTGGGCGGATGCGCTCTACAAGGGGGTCTACCAGGCTTGGTTCGCCGCGCACCACCACCGCTACCCCGTCCATCCTGGCGTAGGTGCCCACCTCGACCTGCCCATTGCGCTTGAATAGCTCGCCCAATAGCTCCACAATGCGCGACTCCCCCAGGCCAAAGGTCTTGAAAGTCACCTGCTTGTAGGGCTTTGGCGGCAGGTGCAGTTGGGGCAGGGTCTGGGCCCACATCGGGCGCCACTCCGCCGGGGGGCCGGGCAGGCAGATCAGGTCTTTGTCTGCTTGATGCACCCACCAGCCGGGGGCGGTGCCCCGAGGGTTCTCGATCCAACGGGCCGAGGGGATTTTGAGGGCCTGTTTGCGGTTGGCCTCGGGCATCTTCCAACCCCGATCCGCAAAGAGCTTCTCGAGCCACTCCAGCACTACTGGGTCTAGCTCCAGGGTTTCACCCAAAGCCGCCGCGATGGCCTCGCGGGTAATGTCGTCGGGGGTGGGGCCCAGCCCCCCCGAAAGCACCACCAGCCGGGCCTTTTGCCAGGCCTGATGCACCTCCTGGGCCAGGGTTTCCAGGTCGTCGGCAACCCGAAGCGTTCGGCGCACCTCCACGGCGTAGGGCTGAAGGCTGACGGCGATTTCTGCCGTGTTGGTATCCACGGTTTCGCCATACAGGAGCTCATCCCCTACCCCGATTATTTCTGCTAAAAACATAATAACCCCTATAGATTACAGCAACTTTTGAAATCCGTCAAAGGCGGATTCCTGCGTACCATCATACGAACTGGGTCTGGGGTCGCAGGACATCTCCGCTTCCGAAATCTACCTTACGATCCAGAACCAGGTCTTGAGCCGCGCTACGGCAAGCCCCGCATGCCACCGGAGGTAGGGGGTTGGGGGTAGGGGCTAGAGACCTACCACACTTTCTTCGACACCCAAGGTGGAAGTGGACGGCAGGAGAGAGGTTGGTGTTTTCAAAGGCCTGTGCCCTATCCCCTAACCCCTGTTCCCCAGTCCATCGTTCTCATGACCGGTAACGTGTATAGACGAAGACAGTATTACATGCCTCAGGCTGGGTTTCACTGAGAGGAAAGCCTCTTAAGGCTTTCAGACAGGAGGACTCGCTTCCGGCTACTGCATGGGTAGTGCCGACACGGTGGCCGACCAGCCCTCAATTCGTACCTGATCGCCAGGGGCCAGCTCTTTACGCAACAAGGCCAGGGCGATGGCGCCCAGCTGGGGCGACTCGACGGCGGTGCCGACCCGACCAACCTGCTTGCCTTCGCGGAATACGGGGGCTCCAGAGGGGATTTCCTTCTGGCCCAGCAGGCCCATCAGCTGGTAGCGGGTGTTGCCCCGCGCCTCGAGCCTCGCCATAATTTCCTGCCCCAGGTAGCAGCCTTTCTTGTAGCTTACCCGGCCCTCCCAGCCAACCTCCTGCGGCAGCTCGCCCAGGGCCTCGGGCAGGTCGGGCTGGCCCCGCTCTACCCGCCAGATCTGCCAGGCTTCGCGGCCTACCGGGGTGGCCCCATTTTCCAGCAGCTTTTTGGCTAACAGCGGCCCTTGATCGGCGCTAACAAAAAGCCAGAGGCCCAGCTCATCGCGGGTTATCACCAGGGCTTCAGTCTTGTTTATCCCCCAGCGAGGGGGCAGGGGGCCCAGCCGCCCGGCGATTTCCTCGGCCCTGGAGCCTTGCAGGCGCAGGGTGAGCCAGCCCTCGAGCTCCCGCACCGCTACCTGATCGAACACGATGTACTTGCGAAAACGGTTGGCAAGGCCTTTGGCGCTGGGGGAACTAATCCAGAAAGACTCGCCCAGGTGGAGCACCAGGCCAATGTGTTCGATCTGGCCCCTGGCGTTCAGAAATACCGTCTCGAGCCAGCTCCCTTCAGGCATCCGGCGGATGTCGGAGGTGCACTGATTATGCAAAAAATCGCGCCGGTCGGCGCCTTTTAGCTCTACCAGCCCATATTCGGAGAAGTCGAGCAGGGCTGCGCCGTACCGGAGGGCCTCGAGTTCGGCCTCGACTTCACCGTAGCTCCACGGAATCTCTTGCTCACCCTGGGCATGCCAGGCCACCCCTAACGATTCGTGCAGAACTCGCAACGACATATGCTTAAGTTTAGCCTCCTCGAGGCTTAACAACCTTATGGCTACTACAAAACTCTGCGAGCCAACGCGATCTCCCGCGCCCCATTGATTACGTCAGACCAGATATCTTGTAACAAACTGACTTGATCGGGCGAATACCCTTCAAAAAAACCCGAATCCCGGCGCACTTCGGCAATCACAGCGTCACGCTCCTCGAGGCTCTCAGATAAGGCGGCCTGGGTAAGAAAGGAACGGGCTTGTTCGAACGTGCGTTTTACGGCGACCTCCATACTGCGGCTATCTGAGTCGTTGGTGAAGTGCGCCAGCGAATCTTGAGGCCACCTCGATTGTTGTCACCTCTCCACCGACTCGTTTCACCTAAAAACCTACCTCTGAAGAGCGCTACAGTTTTATCGCCGAATGGTGACGGGCAGACCTAATCAGACATTACTTTACCTGAACCCGGTACAGGAAGTAACCCCCCTGCCCAGGAAGGAGGGCCGGTGCGGTACCGCTGCCACTGGGGTGGGGGGCCGTGCTGAGCGGGCATAGCGAGGCCAGGTTGAGGCTGATGTTGGTTGCGGGGCCCAGATTGGGGTATACCAGCGAGCCATTTGGGCAGGCCAGTTCTACCTCGCCGCTGCCTCCATAAGCGTTCTGTACCAGGTCGGTGAAGAAGGGGATGGGGTCGGCCAGCACCACGCTAAAGATGGGCTGGCTGCCAATGTTCCGATAAGCAATGCGGTACTCGAGTACCTCGCCCGGCCGCCCCTGCCCGTTAGCTGCAAAGGGACTACCCGTGCTCACGTTGCGAACCTCCTTGAGCAGTTGCAGCCCCCCCGCCGAAACCACAGTGGTGGTGTCGAAAACCCGCCGGTTGTCGGTAATAGCCGGGTTGTTTGCCCACCCCAGGACGGCCTGAAGCTGGGCCATGTCCACCCGCCCCGCCGGCAGACCCGCCGGAACCACTACCTGCAACTCGAGGGCGCAGGCCCGCAAGCTGCCGTCGGTTTCACGCGGCCAGGTGGCGTCCACCGTGAAGCTCTGCGGCAAAGGCTGGAAGCCCTCGCCGGGGTCGGCAAAATCGCCATCGCAGTTCACGTCGCGGCGCAGGGCGTAGGTGTAGCTGCCCCCGCTCTGGATAAGGTTTACCGTGCCCAGGGTGCCCGGACGGTACAGGTGACCGTAGGTAATTGTACCGGGGCTGGGCGACTGCCCCGACTGATCCGGGCTCAGACGGCTATCGCGTACCACCCCAAAGTTGTAGCCTTCGTAATACTGCCCAGGGCTAAAGCCGCTGATGGTTCGGCTCGCTGCGGCAGCGCTGCCGTAGCTGGTGGCCAGACTCACGCTGGCCCCGCCCACGTTGCTTCCGGTAGCGGGCTGCTGAGGGTGGCTCAGGGTAACGGTAGAACCAAAGCTGGCCGGGATAAACAGCGTATAAGCGCCGCCGGCATCGGTAGTAACGCTCTTGCTATTGGTTCCATCTGAGGCCGATACCAAGACATTGGGAATGCCAGGCTCCCCCCCGTTTTGCCGCGCGTCGTTGGCGGTTCCGCTGCTCAGGCCATCGTCGTAGAAAACCGTGCCGCGAATGCGCGAACCGTTGAACAGGCCAAAGTCCTGGTCGGAAATGGAACTGCTGCCCATATTGATGGGGCGTGAGCCTGCCGGGTTGATGAAGAGCCACCCGGTAGGAGCCGTTGGGGTAGTGCTACTGGGAGTGGTAGAGACTACCAAGGTATAGCTGCCGGGGGCCACAGCGCTGAAGGTGTAGGCACCACTTCCAGCGCTTACCGCTACCGACTGCACCACACTGCTTCCCTGTACCAGGTTCACATATACGGTGGGGCCAGTCCAGGTCTCGTCCGGTTCACGCAGTCCGTTGGGTTGTGAATCGGCGTAGATCCGGCCCGATAAGCTGGCCCCCAGGATGGTGAGCGTTGCGGTGGCCGGGGCGGTGCTGTTGCCCAGGTTGGTTTGCAGGGCTCCGGCGTTCAAGGTGTTGGTGTAGCTCCCAGGAGTGCTGCCCGTAACGTTCACGCTGATTGTGCAGGTGCTGTTTGCGGGTATCTGTGCCCCGCTGCTAAGGGTGACCGAGGTGCTGCCAGGATTGGCTGTGAGGGTTCCGCCCGTGCAGGTGGTGGTGGCAGCGGGCGGACTGGCTACCGTCAGGCCCGAAGGCAAATTGTCCACCAGAGCCGCCGTAAGCGTGGCGGTTTGAGCATTGGGGTTGGAAAGGGTGATGGTGAGCGTGCTGGGGTTGCCGATGGGAATGCTAGCGGGGCCGAAGGCCTTACTGATGCTGGGTGGGGTGGGAACAGTAGTGCTGACATTGGCGCTGGCGGTCTGGTTGAAGGCTGTGCCCAGGGTCTGGGCGTTGTAACTGACCTGAGCGGTGTTGGTAATGGTTTGACCGGCTGCGCTGGGCAGCACCTGCACCCTGAAGCGCACGCTGGCTCCCTGAGTGGGCAGGATGAGCCCTCCCTGGCTGGCGTTGGCGCCGGTTCCCAGCCGGAAGCGTACGCAAGGGGGGCTGCCCGACAGCTCGCTGCAAGAGGGGCTGTACTCGGCAATATCGTCCCCGGCAGCATCGCTAAAGGTGCCGGTGGGTGCGCTGGGGGCGTTGGAGATCACCTGCAGGCTGCCCGGCACATACTGGGTGCCAGTGGGAATGGGGTCTCGCACGACAACGTTAGTAGCACCATCCTGGCCGGTGTTGGTGAAGCTCACCGTGTATTCCAGAATGTCCCCTATGAGTACGTTGCCCCCATTAAGGTCAGCTACGCTTTTGGTAAAGGTGGAAGTGAGGTCGGGGGCATAGATGTTGACGGCAAAGGTGAGCACCTGTGGGAAATAGGTATCCCCCGTAGAGGTGAACTGCAAGTCTACCGAGGTGGTGTTGTTGGGCAGGCTGTTGTACTGCACGATGTCGGCGTCCAGAGCAAGCTGATTGATGTAGTCCGGGGACTTGGCGCTGTAACGGGTGTCCAAAGCGCTGATGCTGGAGTTAAAGAAGTTGTTGCTGGGGTTTTGTGTGTCCGACAGGCTTGTCCAGGTGGGGCTACCGGTTGGGCGAATCTGAAACTGGTCGCCGTTAATACCCCCATCCCCTTCCCAGGCCACCGCGCCCACGCGGGCCTGCACCGTGCCCACCGCAGGCGTGAGCAGCCCGGAAACGGTTTGGGTGACATTATTGCCACTGCTGACCACAGCCAGCCCATGCGAAACAGTCAGGCGGCGTAGGGGCTCAGAGGAGTGTTGGTAGACTACCACCAAACTCCAGCCAGCGTAGAAACCCAGCCCGTCGTTGCCTGTGAGGGCGGTAATATCGCCTACCCAGTAATCACCTGCTCCGGCACTTTGTACCAGGCTGGTCACGTTTGCAAAGGCCGCATAAGGGCGGCTGGCGGCGGCCCCTTGCGTTGTGATGGTTTCTATCCAGTCTGCGGTTAGGGTCTGGTAGCCGCTGCTGCCGGGAGGCCGCCAACGAATCTGGTTTCGTGTGGTTGTGCTCGGATTGGCACGAGCCCCCCAGTACAGCCCGGCAAAGAGCACCTGGGCTCCACTCGGTAGGCTCAGGGCCGCTCGAGAGGAATTAGATGTGGACGAGTCTGTGTCGAAATCGACAAATGCGGTCTGTAGGTTATTGTTTTGACTTGTGTTGTTGGTGTTGCAGCTTGGCGGATTGGTGGGGGTGACCGTGCTCGATCCACAGGTCATCAGGGTGTTACCCAGAATTCTGATATCCCCGGTGGTGTTGGAGTTGAATACCGTAGCAAAACTACGCACGACCTGGGCGTGAGCTAGGCTTAGAGCAAGTATTAGGCAGAATAAAAGGAGCTTCTTCATCGGCTACCCCCTAAGAAGTCCAGCCGAAGGTAGAAGCCGGGCGCGGTGTCGGGGGTCAGGCCCACAAAGCCGCCCAGGGTGTAGCCGACATTGAACCACAGGCCCTCCACCAAGCGGAAGCTGGCCTCGAGCGAAAACGCCGTGGCGCTGCTTTGGGTGCCGGGTTGGAGCTGGTAGTAGGCGGCGGCCCCCAGACCCAGCCAGTCGGTGAGGTAGTAGTTGCCGCCCAGGCCCAGCTGGTAGGTGTGGCCGGCGGGGTCGTCGAGCTTGAGGCGGTAGGCCAGGCTGGGGCGGAGCTGGAAGCTCAGGCTGGGGTGGTAGCTGGTGGCCAGGGCCCCCTCGAGGGTGGGCTCGCTCCCGCTATTCAGGCGGTGGTAGGTGAGCAGCGAGACCTCGCGCCCGCGCAGCGCATAGGCCAGGGTAAAGCGGCCCAGGAGGGCGGGGGCAAGTTGGTAGTTGGCGTCCAGCGAGAGGGTCTGCTGGGCATCGAGCTGCCCGGTGGCCCCGGCCCGCAACACCACCTTTGGCTGACCTGCGGCCCAGGCGGTCTCGGCGCCCAGGGTGGCGCTAAACTGCTCGGCCTGGTAGCGCAGGGCCAGGCCAAAGGCCAGCTGGTTGCTGCCGGTGGAAAAGCTGCGCTCGTAGCCCGCGCTGGCGTTCAGGCTCCAGCGCTCGGAGAGGGGGAAGGGCGCTTCCAGCCCAAAGCGGGCCCGGTTGCCTTCCCCTGCCGCGCCGGGCAACTGGTAGGCAAGGGAAAGGTTGGCGCCGCCCAGTTTTTGCTTGAGCCCCAGGCTCCCCGAGAAGCCCAGGCCCCAGGTCTGGGTCAGGTCGGCCTCGGCGCTCAGGTTGGCGTCGAAGGCATAGGTGCTCCGCAGGCGGGTGGCGGCGCTATGGGTCAGGCTGAAGGGCTGGGCGTGGGTCAGCTCGGTGTTCAGGGCCCCGCTGCTGAAGCCCAGCCGCCCCAGGCCCAGCAGGGTGGCGGTCTCCCAGGTGTAGCCCAGCCCGCCCCCCACCGAGAAGGCGGGGTTCAGGCGGCGGGTATAGAGCAGGCCGGTCTGGTTGGTTTCGGTGGTCTGGTGCTCGAGCGAAATCCGATCGGCCTCGCTCAGGTTGTAGGCCACCTGGGCCTGGCCCTGGAACTTGCCCTGGTAGGTCAGGTTGGCGCTGGACTCCAGGGGGCCGTTCTTGCCGGAGAGCTCGAGACCCAGCCGCTCGAAGCTGCCCCGGCTGTAGGCAGCCCGGAGGCCAAACCCCGGTATCTGGTAGGCGGCTTCGGCCCCGTAGCGCCAGCCACTGCCGGGCAGGTACGCGGCCCCCGCCCCAATACTGAAATCGCCCACCCGCCAGCGCACCCCGGCCCCGTAGCCAAATTCGCGGGCACCGCCCAGCGGGGCATACGCCACCCGCAGGCGCACCGGCTGGAAGTCGGGGCTGCTCGGCCACAGCGGCTCCGAGAGGGTCAGGGTGCCGCTGGCGGCGTCCAGCACATAGTCCTTGAGGCGCTCGAGGGGCTTTTCGCTGGCCCCCACCAAAAGCACCACCTGCTCGCTGCCCGGTTCGGCGGGCCCACTGAGCCGGTAGAAGCGCGTGCCATCCGGCACGATCAGGTCGGTTTTGCTGCCCACGGGCAGCCAGCCCGCAAAGCCTTGCAGGGCCAGATCGTCGCGGGTTTCGATGCGCAGGGCGGTGCCCTGTGGCAGTTCGCCCACCCCGAATACACTCAGCCGGTCGGCAAAATAGCCCAGGCTAAAGCCTTCCTGGTCGTAGCGCAGGGCTACCGGATCCTCGGAGCGCAGGGGCCACTGGGCTTCGTTGCCCGCCCCCGTGAGCGGGAAGCGTCCGGTGGGGTCAGGCAGGTCGCGCAGGCCGCTTTCCACTGCGGGCTGGCCCTGGTTAAAGCGCAGCGAGCCATCCAGGGCGGCCCGCAGGGTGCCGGCGGCAAAGGGGCTTTCCAGGTAGCCGCGCCCCAGGCCAAACACCTGGATGCTCTCGCCAAACCGGGCCCCCACACTGCCCTGGAACTGCCACAGCCGGTTCTGGCGGCCTAGCACGAAGAACTCGGCCTGACCCTCCACGTCGCCATAGGCCAGCCGCAGGCGCAGGGGGGTGGGGGTGGCGGTGGGTTTGAGCCGCAGAACTGCCTGCCCATCCCGCAGCAGCAACTGGTAGCCGGACAGGAGCGGGAAGGCGTCGGGCTCGAGGGGCTCGCTCGAGGTCTCCACCGTGACCGCGCCAAAGCCACTCGGCAGGCCTAGGGCGTCCAGGGCCCGTATCTCTAACTCCAGCGGCGTCCGTCCATCGGCCAAAAGGCGCAGGGGCCGCACCTCCAGCCGGGTGGGGCTGCCTGCCAGGAAGACCTCCACCCGGTCGGAGCCCGCGGCGGTTTGCACCTCTATCAGGTTGCGCCCAGGTTGCAGCGGCAGGCCGTAGTATTCCAGGCGCTGGAGGCCCCTGCCGCTATCGTAGGTGGCCTGGCCCAGGTTTTTGGCGTCTATGGGCTGGCCGTTCAGGGTCAGGCGGGTCTCGAGGCCCAGGGGGGTTTGCAGCACCACCCGGGTCTTGTCCACCCGGAAAAGGGTACCGGGCAGGGGTTCTTGAATGAAGCCCTCGCGGGTCTGGGCCTCCAGGGGCCGGGCTTTTTCGAAGCTGGCAAAGGTCTGCTGGCCTTGCAAGTACACCTCCTGGTCGGCGATGCGCAGGGTCAGGGTGGGTTCGGCCACCGGCCCCAGGGCCTCGCGGTGGCGCAGCTGGTAGGAGAGCACCCCCTGGGTCTGGTAGGGCAGTTCAAAGTACAGGCGGCCTGCGTCGTCTACCCTGGGGTCGGGTAGGGGCCGGCCATCCAGCCGGGCCGAACCCGGCTCGTAGGCAGTCTGGGTGGGGGGTTGGTGGGTCAGCAGCAGGCGCTCCCCGGCGGTGGTGTTCCGAACGTTGAACTCAAGGTACACGGTGGAAAGGCGCAGGGGCTCCAGGATGGGTAGCGCGGTCAGAACGGCCTTGGTGGGGAAGGAGGCCGGGACTCCATTAACAAACGCCGTGACCTGGTTTTCCAGCAGCCCCACCCGGCCCGCCTCGGCCTCGAGCCGCAGTTCGCGCACCTCCCTGGCCTGCAGGGTAAAGCGCAGGTTGTCGGGCAGTTGCATTTTGAGGCCCTCGTCGGGAGACTCTTGCAGCTCGAGGGTTATGGCATGGTCGGTGGGGTTTTCCAGGCGCAGGGTAAAGGCCGCCGCGCCGCCCACCACCACCCGCGCCGGCTCGACGGTTTTTTCCAGGCGCAGCAGGGTGCGTCGGAGGCTGTCGGGTGCGCTCGGGTTGCCGCCGTTGGATACAAGCTGGGCCAGGAAGGCCCCCTCCGCCGGGGTGCCAAAGCGCACCTGGGCCCGGTAGATGTGGGTGGCGCTCTGGCCGGGGGCCAGTTCGCCGCTAAATTCGGGGGTTTGCGCCACCTCGAGCCACTCGGGATAGGTGTCGCGCAGGGTGTAGGTCAGGGGGGCCTGGCCGGTGTTGCGAACCACCAGCCGCACCTCCACCCCCTCTCCCGGCACCACCACGCGCTTGTCCAGCGAGCGCGAGAGCTCGGCCACCGGGCGCAGCACCTGCACCTCGGCGCGGGCCTCGGCCAGGGGTTCGTTGCGTTCATTGAGCAAACGGGCGGTGTTCGTAAGGGTGGGGGGTGCCTCGGGGGCTACCCGGGCGCGTACCTCGAGCACCCGTTCTTCGCCCGCCTGAAGCTCCAAGGTCTGGTCGAGCGGCATACCCTGCAACCCGGCGGCCAGGGGATCCTGCACCCGCACCCGGCCCGCCTCGTCGCCGGTGTTCTGTACCCGCAGGCGCCAGACGGCCTCGCTGCCTACTGCCGCACGGGGGGTAAGGGCTTCCTTGTGCAGGGTGAAGGTAGCGGGCTGGAGGACGCGCAGCCCGGTGCGGGCTTGCTGCTGCCAGGGGGCCAGTACCGCGCGCACCTCGAGCTCGCCCTTGCAAGTGGCCTGGGCCGGCACCTGCAACACGGCCTCACGGCCCTGGGCCACGGGCGCGCTCAGGCGGGTCGCGCCCAGGGCTTCCAGGCAGGGGGGTAGCAGGAGCTCGAGGTCGGCGGGCAGCAGGCGCGGGAAAGCCGTGCGGACGCGGGCCGTCAGGGTGGTCTGTTCGCCCACCCGCAGGGTGGTGGGGGTGGCTTCCAGGCTGAGCTCTACTTCCGGGTAAACCAAAAAGCGCACCCGCCGGGTCTGGCCGCCCTCGAGCTGCACCGACGCAGGCCCCACCACGCGAGCGCCGTTCAGTTGAGGGGTGAGCTTGAAACTGCCGGGGGGTAGCTGCAGGCTCGCCCTTCCCTGGTTCAGGGTTATCTCCTGTTCGCCCACCTGCACCTTCAGGTTCAGGGGCTGTTCGCCCTCCGGCAGCACCAGCAGCGCCTCGAGCTCCAGGGTAGCAAGCGGCGGCGGAGGAGGAGCGATTTTTTCCAGGACAAAACGGGCCTGCCCTCCGGCACAGCCAAAGCGCACGCTCTGGGTACCCAGGCGTTCGCCGCCCTGTACCTCCAGCCGCGCCAGGCGGTAGCCCTCCGGTAGGGAAGGAAGGGTCAGGGTACGGATTTTGTCGCCCTCGGTGGCAAGGGGCACATTCAGGGGGCGGCCTTCGCCATCCACCACCAAAGCCGTAACCGGACGCGGGGCCACCACCCGGAAGGCGTTTTGCTCGACCTCCATACAGGCATCCACACGGAAGCCGATGGTGTTGGAGTACTGGGTGGCGGTTTTGGGTTGGCGGAAGCCAAAGGTAATCACCCCCGGTTGGCGGATGTCGTAGTAGGCCCAGCCCCGGTCGCCGGAGACCGGGCGCGGCTCCTGGCGCCCGTCCGGCAGCCGTACCCGGCCCTCCATCTCTTTGGCGCCGTCCTCGTCGTAGAAGCCTACGCGCAGGGGCAGCACCTCGGGGTTCACGTTCAGCACGAAGGGCTCGAGCCAGTCCTGGCCCTTGATGGTGGCGACCGAGAGGGGGTTGCCGATCTGAAACTGGCGCACATCGTAGAGTTGCAGGGTGGGGTCTACCAGCAGTTCGGCGGCCCCCGGCACGCTGGTCTGGATGCGGTAACGGAAGGCGTTCTTGCCCAGGCCCAGCAGGCGGCTGGAAAGCTGGTACACCCCAGGCTCAACCGGGCCTCGGAAGAACAGCACCCAGCGGTGGGGCTCCACCCGGTAGGTCTGCTGGGCCAGAACCTGCCCGTCGCGTGCCAGCACAAACTGCGCCACCATCTCGCCCTGGCCCCGGTCGTAGCGCTCGTCGCCGAGTTCTTCCTGGCCCCGCAGGGCGCGGCGGTAATCGCTGGGGTCGAAGCCGGGCGAGTAAATTTGCAGGTTCAGAAGGGTGGGTTTGTTCACCACCACGCTGGCCCGCAGCTCCTGAATCTCCCAGCCCAGCCGATCCCCCGGCACGATGCCCCGCAGATCGGTGCGGGTTTGGGCCAGGGCTATGCCGCCGAAAGCCCAGAGCCAAAAGCTCAGGGCCACCAGCACCCCAGGGTACAGGCTGCTCTTGCTGTGCCCCGTCCCCTTCATGGATACCTCCAGCGGGCCTGGGGGTCGGTCAGGAAGCCATCGGGCAGGTCGTAGGTGAGGGTCTGGGTGCCCTGGAACTGCTCAAACCGGAACACCCGTTCCCCGCCGCCGGGCAGCGGGTCGGTAAGGGTCAGCTCGTTAAGGGTTTCGGCGGAGCTCAGCACCAGTACCACCCGGAGGCCGCTCGGGAGCGGCAGCAGTTTCTTCTCCACCTTCAGCGGCCCAAACTCCAGGGTGGTCTCGCGTATAGCCCGAACCAGGCCGGTGGGGCGCTCGAGCGGGAAGTCGCTCACAGTCAGGCCCTCCACCCGCACCCGGTGACGGTAGCCGTCGCCCTGGGCTTCGGGGTGGGGGAGGGGCCGGAAGGGTGCCGAGGCGGCCTCGAGCATCACCTCAAACAGCCCCCCGGCCAGGTTGCGGAAGCTGTAGCGGCCCTCGCTATCGGTCAGGGTTTGCAGCCCATTGCTCAGGAGCACTCGAGCCCCCGGTAGCGGCACATCCAGGCCCGCCGTGTATAGGCCATCGCGGTTGGCGTCCAGAAAGACCCGCCCCAGCAAGCTGTGGAGTGGGGTGAACACCCCCTGCTGGAGCTGTACCACTGCCGAAGCCACCGCGTTGGCGACCGCCGCGTTGCTACCTGTGCTGCCGATGGCCTGGACGGTGTTCCGCAGCGTTGGGCCGGCCCCGGCCAGCACGCGCATTTTGTAGCTCAGCACCATGCGGGCGCCGGGGGTGAGGGTCAGGTTGTTCCAGACGAGCCGGCCCCCTTGCAGGAGGGGTTCGCCGGGGGTAGCGCTGCCGGGTACGTAGGCCAGGCCGGCATCCGGGGTGTCCTCGAGGCGCACCGAGAGGTCTACCCGGCCCACATTCACCAGCGTGAGGGTATAGGTCAGCAGGTCGCCCACGCTGGCCTGCCTGGGCTGCACCTGCTTTTCCAGCAGGAGCGCCGAGGCCAGCACGTTCAGGGTCACGGTGTTGGAAAAGAGCGGGCTGCTGATGGCCTCGGAGCGCAGGCTGAAGCGGTTGAGAATGGAGCTGTTATCGGGGGCACTGGGGCTCACGCGGGCCTCCAGGCTCAGGGTGCGGGTGCTGTTCGCCGCCAGGCTCAGGCTCCAGCGCACGGTGCGGCTCCCGGATAAATAGGTTCCGCCCCCGGAGGCCGAGATAAACTCCAGGTTCGCATCCAGTACGTCCTCCACAGTGACGTTCTCGAGGGCAATGGGCAGGGGGTTCTCGATTTCCAGGGTATAGACCACCCGCTCGCCGGGGGATACGGTGGGCCCCACGCTGCTGCTCTTGCGTAGAACTAGCTGAGAAAAGCTCAGCACCTGTACTTGGTTGGTGGTGGGGTCGGTGCTGCCCGTGGCTGTTGAGCGGGCTTGCAGGATGAACTCAAAAGGCGCTGTGCCCGCCGGTAAACCGGGCAGGCAGACCCTAAAGCTCAGGCTGGCTCCGGCAGGGAGCGTAATCGGAGTGGACAGATTGCTACCAAGCAAGGTCTGGTAACTCAGACTAATTCCGCTCGGCAGGCCGACTGCTTCCAACGTGTAGCTGTCGGCGGTGTTGCCCCCGTTGAGCAGGGTATGGGTAAAACAATAGGGCTGTCCGGCCAGCACCTGGGCGCTTTGCCGGTCGGCAGCCCCCACCGCCTGTGGATTGTTCAGAGGCCCCAGGGCCAGGGCGTACTGGGCGGCAATTCGCAGCTCCACGGAGCTCTGAGCGCTGCTGCTGGCCGACTCGGCGCTGACGATGTTGCGCCTGGGGCCTGCCAGCGCACCGGCTCCCACCCGCATGCGGAAGCTAAAGAGCGCTTCCTCGCCGGCCTCGAGGCCCTCCAGCACCAATCGGATTCCCCGTACCCCAGTTTCGCTGGTGTTCCAGGAGGTTCCATCGTAGTACTCGAGGCGCCCCTTGGCGGCGCTGGCCGAACCCGTCACGTAGGTCAGGTCGCGCAGCTCCGGGGTGTCCAGCAGATCGCTTACGTAAATAGGCCCGGCCGCATTTGCACTGCCCAGGTTCCAGACCCGGATGCTAAAACGTACCTCCTGCCCTTCCTGGGCCTCCGGCGTATCCACCGATTTGACCACATTGAGCGCCGGCCCAGTGCCAATGCTGACCCGGCTGTAGTTGTCGTTGTCGCGGGTGCCATCCGGGCAGGTGGCCACCGGGCCGATGTGCAGCTCGCCGGAGGCCGATAAAGGGGTTTGTAGTTCCAGAATCAGCCGGATTTCCTGGGCCGGGCCCAGGGTGACACTGCTGATTTCCACTTCCCCGGCATCCAGCCGGGCGTTGGCGTTGGCGTCGTGGTACAACCGCACCAAACTGGGCGCCCAGGGTGCGCTGTCCTGTATCCAGCCCAGGTTGAAGGTAAAGCTCTGGTTGCCGCTATTGCGAAGCAAATAGGCAAAATACGCGAACCCCCCTGCCGGAACCACTGCACGTTGAGCCGGAGAGCCCAGGGTTCCGTTTGGGGTCAGGGAGGGTGCGCACACTGCCTGCACCACGGTCTCGATTTCGTTCGACAGATAGACCTGCCCTCCTACAAGGGCCGTTGCCTGATTGCGGATAACCGTACCGGCGGGCGTGGCCCAGGCCAGGTGGAGCAGCAAAACCCACGCCAGCCCCCACCCCACCCGCAGGACTTTTTGGAGTGCGGCGGTCAGGGAGGTGTGAGTGCAAGAGGGCGCAGAAAAGTTCATCTGATGTTGTGAAACCTATTGAAAAAGTGGTGCGAGAGCCTATAGACAGTCCGCTCAGGGTCAATCATAGGCTCTCGCACGGTGTTTTCCGGGTTATTTATCCCACCCCCCTGTTTGGGGGGTGGGCGGGGGCCTTACTGCACCTGAACGCGGAAGACGATAGTAATGGTGGCTGAAGGTGGCATCAGGTCGGCGCTGCTGATGGTGCTATCGCCGTTGGTGTCCACTGCCACATAAATCGAGCTACCCGCGCCGAGGCTGGTGGGGGCGGTGGCGCTCCAGGTGGTTCCGTTGGTGGAGTAAAGCACCGTGCCGCCGCTGAAGCCGCTGATGGTGGCGCTCACGCTGACAAAGTTGGTGTAGGAAGGCAGCGGGTCGGTGATCACCACCTGCGAGAGGTTGCCCGTCCCGATGTTGCTGGCCACCACGGTGTACTCAATTACGTCACCGGGGAGCGCAGTCGCCGCGTTCGCGTCGCGTACGGTGCTGCTGGTGCCCACAAAGCTCACGCCGGTCTTGGTCAGACGCAGGTCGCCGCCGACCACGGTGGTGGTTTCGGTCACACTGTCGCTTGCGGTGGCGCTGCCGATTGTGCAGGTGGCCGTCAGAGTGTTGACATCGGTGCGCCCGATGGGCTGCCCGGCAGGGGTCAGCACCCGCACGTAGATGGTCTGGCTACCGCCGTTGGCCGCTACCGAGACTCCGCTCAGGCTGGCTGTCCAGGTGCTGCCGTCCAGCGAGTACTGATACGTCCAGCCGTGGCTGCCGCCATCGCCTGCGAGGCTGCACACCCCGCTCTGGTTGGAGTTGTTGACCAGGGTGTGGGTATAGGTGAGGGTGCCGGGGGTGGTGATGGTGCCGGTGCGAGGGGGCTCGAGGCTAATCTGGGCCACCAGGTTCACATCCACCGCGCCCCGGATGGTATCGCTCACGCTGCCCAGGGTGGTGCTGGTGATGGTGAATTGCACGTTGTCGCCGGTGACGGGGGTGGCGTCTACGGGTGCGGCGCCGGCAGGCACCTGTACCACCGCGATGTAGCAGCTGGTACTGCCATTGTTCAGCAGACCCGTTCCGCTTACAGGAGCTGGAAGCGGGACATCCATGCTGCCGTCGCAGTTGGTGTCGGGGTAGAAGGTTACCGTCCAGCCGGTTGGCAGTGAAGCAGTAAAGGTGTAGGAGTCGGCATTCTGGCCGGTGTTGCTCACCTCGAAGGGGAACTGAGCGGTGCCACCCGGGTTCACAGCCGGGTTGTAGCCTGCACGGCTATCGTTGGCAGGGTCAGGGCCTTCCCCGCCCGCTGCGCCGTTGGTGTTGTGGGCAGCATCCACGCCATAGCCCGAGACCACCGTGGTAACCGCCAGGGTGGTGGCGTCCACACCGTCGAGCAGGGTGGCCACACTACCGCTGGGGTTGCTGACCGAGGTGGCGGTCAGGGTTACGCTGCCACCGGTGGTCTGGCTGGCCGGGATGGCACAGCGTACCACTACCGTGTAGGTAGCACCCGCCGCCAGGGGGCCCACCGGGCCGGAGAGGGGGGTCACGCCGTCGGACTGGAACAGGGTGCAGACCCCAATCGTGCTGGTGCCCAGGCTCAGGGTAAAGCTATCGGGGGCATTGCCGGTGTTTTGCAGGGTGGAGTTGAAGCTCACGGTGCTGCCCGAGAAGGCCGAAGCCAAGGTCTGGGTATCGGCCCCGTCCACCGCGCTCGCGCCGGTGCCGCCGATGGCCACACTGAAGCGGCTGGCGGTGGTGTTGGTGGTGGTGTTGGAGGTGATGGTCTGGTTGGCCGTGCCGTTGTTGAACTGCACGGTCGCGCTGTTGGTGTAGGTGGTTCCGGCTGCCGAGGCCGTGGGTACCGTGGCCTGGAAGCTAAAGGTATAGGAAGCCGTCTGGGGGAAGAAGGCCCCGCTGCCGCTGATGAACATGCCTACCCGGTTGGTTCCGCTGGCGTTGCCGGTGAGGGGTAGGGGCGAGGTCGCCGTCCAGGTGGCGCCTCCGTTGGTGGAGTAGACGATCTGCACCGTGCCTGCGCCTGCGCTGCCGGTGGGTGCAGTGGATACGGTAAGGCCGTTCGGGATGGCGTCAGAGATGAGAATGCCGGTTCCGAGGCCGCTGACGCTCACGCCACTGGCCGCACTACCGCCCACATTCGAACCGCTGATGGTGTAGGTGATGCTGCTGCCAGGGTTCACACTACCGGCGGGGCTGGCCGACTTGGTTGCGGTGAGGGCGGCACTGGTGGTGGCGGTGGCCCGGGCCCAGTTGTTGGTGTCGGTCACGCTGGTGTTGCCTGCGGAGGTACCGCTCAGGTTGAGGTTGCCAAACTGGCCGTTGGTGGCCGAGGCCGGGATGGTTCCGGCCACAATCACACAGGCGCTGGCCCCGGGGGTGCCCTGGCGGGTCAGGTTCACACTGGTGATGGCCGTGGTTTCGCCAGGGTCAATGGTGCCGTTGCAGTTGGCGTCGAGGTAGATGGCCGTGCCGCTCAGGTCGAAGTTATCGCCCGTGTCTTGCACGGTGGTCAGGTTGATGGTATCAGAGCCGTTACCGGTATTGCTGACCGTGTAGCTGAAGTAAACAGGGGCGCCGGGGAGGGCGTTGCGGATCTGACCGGGAGTGGCCTGGGTGCCGTCGGGGGTGATGCTGAAGCTGTACACCTGCTGCACCACGGTGATGACCTGGTTAGAGGTGGTGGTACGGGCCTGGCCGGCCGAGTCAATGTAGCTGGCCGAGGCCTGGTTGGAGATGTTGGTTCCGGCCGGGGTCTGCTGGGCCAGCACGGCCCCAAACAGCACCAGCGCTGCAACCAATAGGGCGAAGAGTTTGTTCATTCCTGGGTTCCTCCTTTATCGCACAACGGTACGAAGTTTGAGCAAAACGGATTGCTTTGCGCCCAGCTCAGGCAAAACCCAGCGGGCATGGGTGTATTCTTCGGGTTTCACTTCGACTTCCTTCTCGACCTCCTTGCCGTTTTCCACCACCCTGACCTTCCGCTTGAGCGGGGGGCTGCCGTAGCTTTTGCCCCCGTCGAAGCTGAACTCTGCGGCCACCAGGGTTTCACCCAGCCGCAAGGGTTGAGCGCTCAGAGCCAGATAGGCGGTGTTGGCGGGAATAGGGATGATCAGGACAACCTGACGGAGGGGGTTGTCGGTGGTGTTCTGGGCGTTGAGCTGGTACTCGATGAGCTGGCCCGGTTTGGCGTCCAGGGCGGCCTCGAGCCTCTCCACCGTGCGTCCTTGTTCCTGCACGCTCAGAACCCGAAAAGCCTTCAAATCCAGCCGAATATCGTTACGAGACTGCGCCAGCGCAAAAGCCAGTAACAGCCCCAGGCTCAAAACCCACCATCGCTTCACACGCATGTTTCCTCCGAGGGGCATCTTGGCCTGCTAACCAGCCTTAATGCCTTCCTAAGATTCCGAGTATATTGAAAACTCTGTGGAGAAGTAGTGCAAAAAACCATATACCCCCACGGGGTGTTTTCAAAACTATTTCACAAGTGCTAAAAAGCACTTACAGCACGGTAGAAATAGACGTAACGCTCTTTTGAAAACAATCTATATTTTAGAACTATCTACCAGCCGGTATCCCTGTCCGAAAACGGTCTCGATGTAGCGGGGAGCTCTTGGGTCGTCGCCTAGCTTGCGCCGCAACAGGGCCACGTAGCTATCCACCACCCGTTCGTCTACCGCACTGCCGCGCTCGGCCCCCCAGACCCGCTGCAACAAGCGTTCTCGATTCCAGACCTCGCCGGGACTCTGAGCCAGGGTGAGCAGTAAATCGAGTTCGGTAGGGGACAGATCCAGCAAGCGCTCCCGTTTGAAAACTTGACGTCGCTTAACCACGATGCGCAAATCGGCCACACAAATCTCCTGCTCTGGACGCATACGTCTCAGCAAGGCTCGTACCCGGGCGACCATCTCCCGTATGCTCATGGGCTTGGTGAGGTAGTCGTCTGCGCCCAGCTCCAGAGCCCGCACCCGCATATCTTCTGCACCTTGAGCACTCACCACCAGGATGGGCAGCCTCCAGTCGGCTTCACGCAATTCCCGGATCACCTCGAGGCCCCCCAACCCCGGTAAACCTAGGTCGAGTACCATCAAGTCGGCTTGCGGCGCCATCTGCACCGCATCCAGGCCGTTGATGGCCAGCATGGTCAGGTACCCTTCGCGCTCGAGTGCAGCAGTGATGAGGTGTGCGAGTTGAGGATCGTCCTCAACAATCAATAAACGTTCCATATCTGCCCGGAGTATACCGTTTTCTCATTCATCCTTAATGAATAAGCTGTAGCGTCCGATGCTATACGGCCTGCGGCCTCCCAACCAGTTTGTCGGTGGCCCTCAGTCAGAGTGCCCCGCTCGACTAGGGTATAAGCGCTACTTTGGCAATCATATTGCGAAACTGTAGGGTTCCTGATGCGATGCCACCGGTATCCAGCCGTACCCCAATCCAGAGATTTCCGCTGTTGATGCCATTTTTGAGGCGATTACCGGAGAGTCGTAGTGGCTGAGTGGTTCCACTGGCAAAGCTCGCTGTGCCAGCCTGCTCAATGTGAGAAGCCCCTGGATTGCAAATGTAAACCCCACTGATCTTGTTAGTGCAGGGCTCGGTGTCGCTGGCAAAAAAGGTGAAGCTGGCCGAGGTCTGAGGAAAGGAAAGGGTGCCCTCGAGGGTTAGCTGGGTAAGTGCCACCGGGGGCTTATCGAAGTTGGCTTTTACAAAAGCCGCCTGACCCGTTTGAACCCCGGCAAAATCCACATCAAAATCCCGGATCGGCACCGAAAGCGGTGCATTGGTGCAACTTGTCAAAGCCAATAGCGTTAGCCAAAAAATCCATCGCATCATGGCACGAGTTTACCAGGGGTTATCTGTTTTCCTGTTGCAGGTAAACTATACAGCCCTCTACCAGCGTTACGGAGGGCCAGCCCCGCAGCACCCAGCCTGCCCAGGGGCTGTATTTGGCCTTGGAGGCAAAGGTGTGAGGCTCCACAGGGCGCTCTTCGCCAGGGCTCCACAGTACCAGACTGGCCTCGCCCCCCTCGATCAGGTGAACAGGGGAGAAGCCCAGAAGTCGCCTGGGGCCATCGGTAAAGCGTTCAATCAAGGTAGGCAGGGGGAACCCCCGTTTCCCCACCAGCTCGGTATAGAGCAGGGGCCAGCAGACCTCAATGTTGGGAATGCCAAAGGGTGCCCGCAGCATGTCCAGCTCTTTTTCGTCCTGCGTATGGGGGGCGTGGTCGGTGCCGATGCAGTCAATACTACCGTCCAGGAGCCCTTCCATCAGCGCCTCCACATCGGCCTGGGTTCGTAGCGGCGGGGCCACCTTGTAAATGGGGTTGAGGCTTTCCAGGTGCTCATCGGTCAGCGTCAGGTGATGCGGCCCGACCTCGGTGCTGACCGGCAGCCCCGCCTGCTTGGCCTGCCGAAGCAGTTCCAGCCCCCGGCGGGTGCTCAGATGCTGGATGTGCAACAAGCTTCGCCCTGGCTGAAGCCCCCTGGCGCCCGGCCCCTCCATCACATAGCGCAGAATTTCCAGGTCCCGGGCAATCCGCGCAGCTTCGGCATAGCCGGTGTTACCGGGCAGCCCCAGCCGAAACGAGACCGCTCCTTCGTTCATCACCCCGCCCCGGCGCAGCCCGGCATCCTCGGCGTGCACCGAGACCAGAAGCCCCCACGAAGCCGCGTACTGAAGGCCCTGGGCCAGCACGCCAGCATCTTCGTTGGTGCGGCCGTCGTCGGTGAGCATGACCGCCCCCGCCTCGCGGAGAAGCCGGGCTTCGCTTAGCACTTTGCCCTCCTGCCCCTGGGTGAGGGCTGCGGCGGGGTGGAGCCGGGCGCGTCCAAGCCGGGCGGCTTTTTCCTTCAGGGCCCGCACGATTTCGGCGCTATCCACCACGGGGGTGGTGTTGGGCATCGAGACCACGTCGGTGTAGCCCCCCCGGACAGCCGCCGCCAGGCCGCTTTGCAGGTCTTCCTTAACTTCTTGTCCGGGCTCGCGCAGGTGGGCGTGGGGGTCGAAAAACCCCGGCGACAAGACCTTGCCTGTTGCGTCCAGTACCGTTGAAGCCTCGCCACCGGAAAGCGAAAGAATGCGCCCCTCTCCAATCAACACGTCGGCCTGGCCATGCTCGCCGCGCCCGTCTACCAGTTTTGCGTTTTTGATCAGGATTTCACCCTTCATAAAGCTCCTTGTAGTTGTGTGCGGATGGCGTATGGTGAGCAAAAATTCTATGGGCTATTAGCTATCAGCCTTTTTTCCCCACCAGCAGGTGATACAGCACCGCCATCCGCACGGCCTGTCCGTTGGCGACCTGGCGCTCCACCAGGCTACGGGGAGAGTCGGCCAGGGTGCCTTCCAGCTCCACATCCCGGTTCATGGGGCCGGGGTGGAGCAGGGGGGCCCGAGGCGCTGCCCACTGCAGGCGCTCCTCGGTAATCTGGTAGCCCGCCACGTACTCCGGCAGCGAGGGCAGCAGGCCCTTGTCCATGCGTTCTTTTTGCAGCCGCAGCACCATTACGGCGTCGGCCTCGGCCAGTGCTGCCCGCAGGTCGGTGGTCAGGCTGGCCCCAGGCAAGCTACCGGGGAGCAAGGTGGCCGGGCCGCAGGCCACCACGCTCGCCCCCAGCATGGGCAGTAGCTCGGCGTTGGAGCGGGCCACGCGGGAGTGCAGGATGTCGCCCACAATGGCCACTTTTTTACCCTCCAGGCTGCCCAGCTTTTCGCGCAGGGTGAAGGCGTCCAGCAGGGCCTGGGTGGGGTGGGCCCGCCAGCCATCCCCGGCATTGATGATGGGTTTTTGCAGCCAAGCATAAGCCTGGTGGCAGACCCCTGCGGCATCTACCCGCAGAATGTAGGCGTCAATCCCCATCTGGTCGAGCGTCCGCAGGGTGTCCTTGTAGGTCTCGCCCTTGGTGGTGGAGCTCGTCGCACTGGCAAAGCTGACCACATCGGCAGATATGCGCCGGGCGGCCAGCTCAAAGGACAGGCGGGTGCGGGTGGAGGGCTCAAAAAAAACCGTGGCCACGGTAAAGCCGGTCAGGGCCGGTACTTTCTTGACCGGACGCGAGAGCACCTCCTGCATCATCTGGGCGGTTTCGAGGAGGCTCTCCACCTGGGTTCGGTTCCAGTCCCGGAAGTCCAGCAGGTGCTTGGGGAAGGCGGGGGTGGCCGACTGGCTCATGCGCCCTCCATTTCCCAAAGCTCTACGGCATCCTCGCCGTCGTCTTCCTGGGTTTTGACCTTAACCACTTCGCTCCTGGCGGTGGGCAGGTTTTTGCCCACAAAATCGGCCCGGATGGGCAGTTCGCGGTGTCCCCGATCCACCAGTACCGCCAGGTAGATGCGGCTGGGCCGGCCCAGGTCAATCAGGGCATCGAGGGCTGCCCTGGCCGTGCGCCCGGTGTAGAGTACGTCGTCTACCAGCACCACTGCTTTGCCATTCAGGTCGAAGGGGATGCGGGTCTCGCGCACCTTGGGTTGCAGCCCGATTTCGGTCAGGTCGTCGCGGTAGAGGGTAATGTCCAGAATGCCCATCGGAACCCGCTTGCCCTCAAACTTCTCGACCAGGTCCACCAGCCGCCGGGCCAGACTAATGCCCCGGGTATGAATCCCCACAAAGCAAAGCCCCTCGGTGCCCTTGTTTTTCTCGATGACCTCGTGGGCGATGCGGGTCAGGGCCCGGCGGACTTCCTCGTTGCTCAGAAGTTTGGACTTGAAGGTCATGGTTCCTCCGTGGGCAAAAAAACGCGCCCAAAACGGGCGCATAGCTCTGGTTTTTTGGCTTCGATAAGGTTCATTTTGTCTCCTTTCCGACCTCGCGGGATCGGGATTAAAGGCGCGGGACTGCTCCCAACCGATATGCTACGCTGGCGGGCAAGCGCCGTCAACAACTGCTAAACTGAGGGCATGCCCAAGGTCAAGGAAGCCACCCTGAATGACCTGATGAAAGAACCCGGCAAGGCCGAGCTGGTGGGTGGGGAGATTGTGCGTATGCCGCCGACCGGATTTCTACCTGGATTCGCTGCGATGCGGATTCTTTTTAGCTTACATGAGTACGCATTGGCGCACCGTAACGGCTATGCGGTGGGTGACAATGTGGGTTTTGCGGTAGATTTGCCCAGACGCAAGAGCTTCAGCCCCGATGCGGCCTACTATGTGGGCCCTCACTCGGGGATGAAGTTCCTGGAGGGGGCTCCGGTATTTGCTGTGGAAGTTCGGAGTGATGGCGATTACGGTAAGAAAGCCGAGCAGGAGATGGCCGAAAAACGCGCCGACTATTTTGCCGCGGGTACCCTGGTGGTCTGGGATGTGGACATGCTGGGAGTAGACGTGGTACGGGTCTACCGGGCCAGCGACCCCAGCCACCCGACCATATACCGCCGGGGTGATGTGGCTGAAGCCGAGCCTGCCGTGCCGGGTTGGCGGATGCCGGTGGAGGATTTGTTTCCTTACTATGTCAGTGGCAGTGAAAGTGAATCCTGACCAGGGCTTCTTAAGTCGCAGATATTTACTTACACCTTCTACATCCATGTTTCTTGGAGGGATTGACGTGGAGCTCCCTCCCTACATTGTAGGGAGGGTGGGGGAGGGTTTTGGATTGGGCCCCAAAACCATTGGCTGTACGAAGTCGCTGCTCAGCAACCCCACCTATCGCGCTCTTCACAGACGTTGCTGCCCATCCCGGCGGCCACAGTTCTGTCCAGGGCAGAGCTTTTTTGAAGTCGGGTGGCTCAAAATATGCCAAGAGCGCTCTAGATCAGGCGATTACTGACTATTAGCGGGACAGGTTAAACAGTATTTTTCCCTCTGCATCGTAAAGGGTGAGCCGCCGGCCCACAATGCGGAAGGTCTCGGCTTTTTCCAGGGCTTGTAGGAAGGCCGCTTCCTGGCTGGCGGTGGCCTCTTGGCAAGCCCGCCGGGTGCTGGCGGCGGGGCCTATCTTGAGGGAGAAACCCTCCTGGGTATAGCGGGCCGTGAACTGGTTGCAGCCGGTGTTACCCCCCACGCGGCCTGAACCAAAGTTCATGGTGGGCTGGGCACCTTCTACCACCGAGACAATAGCATTGCCGCGCTGGATGGCAGTTACCTTCCACTCGCCCAGGATGGCCTGGGGCCGGGCTTTGGCCAGGATCAAGAGGGTCTGGCCGTCCTGATTTCTCAGGCGCAGGGCGTTTCCTTCCAGGCTGAACCCCTGCACCTGTCCCAGGGCCTGCAAGTAGGCGCGCTCCAGACGGTTAATGGCTTCGTCGGGGCAGGCCATCATGGTTTGCATCAGGGGGCCAAAGCGCAGGGTGTTGCCCTCCAGGGTGTAGCTGCCCCCAAAGCTGTTGCAGCCGGACTGGCCTCCGACGCGGTTTTGGGCGAACTCGAGCGTCGCCCCCACCTCCGGACTCACCGGTACCATGTGCCCGCCCTGGGCATAGGCGGCCAGTGTCCAGCGGGTGTCCAGAAGGGGATTGTTCTGAGCCAGGGCCGTGCCCATCAACAGTGCCCAAAGCAGGGATAAAAGACGCTTCATGCTTCTCCTGCTTAGAGTCTAAATAATGGAAGTGTGCCCTGTATCCTAAAAGCATCAGGTACACTTAATCTTCGGGAGCGAGCTCCTGGGGTTCTTTGTGGGTAAGCGTGTACTGGCGGCCATGAGCGGGGGGGTAGATTCCTCCGTGAGTGCGGCTTTGCTCAAGGAGCAGGGTTACGAGGTAATCGGGGCCATGATGCGCTTCTGGCCCGACAACAAGCAAGACGACTGCTTCGAGACCTGCTGTTCGCCCGATGCCGCCTACGAGGCCCGGCGGGTCGCGGATATTATTGGCATTCCCTTTTACCTGCTCGATTACCGGGAGGAGTTCCAGGCCAAAATCATTGACCCCTTTATTGCCGGCTACCAGGCGGGGGAGACCCCCAACCCCTGCGTGAACTGCAATACACGGGTCAAGTTCGACTCGCTGCTCAAAAAGGCCCGTATGCTGGGCTGCGACTACGTGGCTACCGGACACTACGTGATTAACCGCGACGGCGGGCTGTACCGGGGCGACCCCAAGAAAGACCAGACCTACTTCCTGTGGGGCACGCCCAAAGAGGCCATTCCCCACATGCTCTTTCCGGTGGGGCACCTGGAAAAGCCCCAGGTGCGTGCGCTGGCCGAGCAGTTTGGCCTGCCCACCGCCAAAAAGCCCGAGAGCCAGAACATCTGCTTTGTGCAGGGCGACCTGAAGGACTTTTTGGTGGGTCACCTGACCGCACGTCCGGGACCCCTGATAGACCTGGAAACCGGCGAGCAGATAGGAGAGCACAGCGGGGCGCAGTTCTACACGGTGGGCCAGAAAAAGGGCCTGGGCCTGTGGAAGAGCCACCTCGAGCGCTACGTGGTGCGGGTCAATACCACCACCAACGAGGTGATTGTGGGGCCTCGGGAGGCTTGCTTGTGGGGCGGCCTCGAGGCCCGAGAGGTCAATCTGCTGGTTGAAGCGCAGGATTTGCCCGAGCGGGTGGAAGTGCAGGTGCGCTACCGCACCCGGCCCGTACCGGCTCGGATCGAGCAACTTGGCCCCGGCCATATGGTGATCCGGCTCGAGGAGCCCCAGTTTGCCGTGACGGCGGGGCAGTCGGCGGTGCTGTACCGGGGCGACCGGCTTCTGGGTGGGGGTTTCATTGCCAAGCCTCTGTACAACCAGTGGAGAACGTCTGTTCTCCAGGCGGTATGAACCTGCTATCCACCCTCACCTGCCCCTCCTGCGGCCACCAGGAGCGTCTGACCATGCCCACGGAGGCTTGCCAGCGTTTTTACGTTTGTACTCAGTGCAACTTCTGGATGCGGCCCAAACCGGGGGATTGCTGCGTGTTTTGTAGCTATGGCGACGTGCCCTGCCCTCCCAGGCAACAGGAGTCCTGTAGCCAGTGTTAATTTCCCTGAAGCGTGGGATGATTGCACCTGCTGCGTGATATTGGGTATGGTGCGGGGAGGAGTACCCTATGCTGCTTCTCTTCCTGACCTTTGTGGCGAGCCTGGCTTTGCTGCTTATCTCGGCGCGTTTGTTCACCAGCGCTGCTGAGCGCATTGGGCTGGCCCTGGGCCTCTCTACCTTTATGGTGGGGGTCATCATTGTGGGGGTAGGCACCTCGCTGCCCGAGCTGGTTTCGGGGCTGATCTCGGTCAGCCAGGGGGTCTCGGAGATTGTCAGCGGCAACGTGCTGGGGGCTAACGTTTCCAACCTGCTCCTGATTCTGGCGGTGAGCACGGTTTTTTCGGTGTTGCGCCCGGTGTATCTGGGCGAGGCGTACATTGCCATAGACCTGCACTTTCTGGTTGGCTCGGCTTTTGTGCTGGGTGTGGTGATGTTTGACGGAGTGGTAGGGCGGGTGGAAGGGCTGTGCTTGTTGGCCGTCTATGGAGTCTATGTGGCATATTTGCTCAAGGAAGGCAGCAGCGGGCAAAGCAGCGAAACCAGGCCCCCCATGGCAGGGCGCGATTTGCTCGTTGTGGTGTTCAGTGCGGTGGGCATTTACTTTGGGGCCGACTGGACGGTGAACAGCCTCCAGGGACTGGCTACCGGCCTGGGCGTTCCCACGGCCATTGTGGCAGTCACGATCCTGGCCCTGGGCACGACCCTGCCCGAACTGGTGGTGAGCATTACCGCCGCTCGGCAGGGCAAAGCCTCGCTGGCGGTGGGCAATATCCTGGGCTCTTGTGTGTTCAATGCGCTGGTGGTGGTGGGGGCGGGGGCCGTCTACGGTACGGTCAAGGCGCCGCCCGAACTCACGGGGTTTGCGCTGCCCTTTGTGGTGGGCTCTTCGCTCTTGTTTTATTTGCTCGTACAGGATCGGCGCATCTCGAGCTGGGAGGGCATGCTCTTTTTGGTGATGTATGGGCTGTTTATCCTCGAGGTCAGCGGCTTGGCTTAAGCAACCTCCACCCGGTTGCCCCCCGCCTGCTTGGAAAGATACATGGCGGTGTCGGCTCTCGAGATCAGGTAGTCGGGGGTGTCGCCCGGCACAGCTGTAGCAATGCCAGAGCTGGCCGAGACAGGCCGCAGGTTGTCCATGGGATGCTCGGCCAGTTGCTGCTGGAGCTGTTCGCATAACTGCTGGGCTTCCTGAAGGGGGGTGTTGGGCAGCAGGAGCACAAACTCCTCGCCGCCCCAACGCCCTAACAGGTCGCCAGAGCGCAGACTTTGCTTCAGGGTCTGCACGATGTGAATGAGCACTTTATCGCCCATCTCGTGCCCGTACTGGTCGTTGATTTGCTTGAAGCGATCCAGATCCAGCAGCACCAGCGAAAGGGGTTCGCCGGTTTTTTGGTGGTGCTCGAGGAGCCGGTGCAGGGCCTCCATAATGGAGCGTCGGTTAGCGGTGTTGGTCAGCGGGTCGGTATGGGCCAGCGCGTAAAACCTGGCGGCCTCGAGGCGCACCTGCATGGAGTGCTCCTTGGATAGTACCAGCAGCCGGAACAGGATCAGATAGCACAACTGCGAGACGTAGAGCTGTACTATTGCGTTCTGGTCGAGGGGCAGCCCCTGCAAAGACTGCGGCAGCAGGGCCAGCAGCCCCACCAACACAAATGCCGCGAAAATTCCCAGCGAAACCAGCCAGGCCTGGCGCGGCGAGAACACAAAGTAGGCCATTACAAATACCACCGCAACCCAAAGGGAGGAATTCCACAGCCCCTCGCTGCTCAGGGCCAGCAGGTTGTAGTAGATATTGAGCACCATCAAGAGCGCAGCGCTCCAGAAAACCCCCCGTTCGACGGTGTGAAAATTGACCCACCTGTGAACCAGCAATCCAATCCAGCACACCCCCAGCCAGATGGCCATGATCAGCAGAGAATACTTCTCGTAAAAAGTTTCCTCGCTGGCGATGTCGAGCTGCGACCAGGCGAAAAGCGCCGCCCACGCCACCACCGGCAGAATGAAAAAGTAGGCCCTGGCCCGCAGGGGAGCGGTGGAGTCTGGATCCTCAAGAAAGGGCTGCGGCGGCATAATGCTTTCTAATCATTCTGCAACAAGTTTCATGGTTCGCAAATTGCTGAACCTCAACCAACAGCAGTAGTACGAGAATTTGTGGAACCGCTCTGATACGACGCCACTGCTGCTTGGACTCAGATACAAAAACCCCTCTCCGGCTGGCTCTTGGCGTCCAGGAGAGGGGTATAGACTACCGGATTATTCAGTCATCAGCCGCCTGACCACTGGGCTCGGCTGGTTTCTTGCTGCTGAACAGGCGCCGGAAGAAGCTCAAAACAGGGTCGTAGTATTCGTCCACCACCCGTTCCTTGAGGGGAATAATCGCATTGTCGGTAATGTGGATGTGCTCGGGGCAGACCTCGGTGCAGCACTTGGTGATGTTGCAGTAGCCGATGCCGCCCTCGTTTTTGAGCATCTCCAGGCGATTGGCGGTGTCGAGGGGGTGCATCTCGAGGCTGGCGGTTCGTACCAGCAGGCGCGGCCCGATGAAGCCGGTCTTCTCGTTGTGCTCGCGCAATACGTGACAAACATTCTGACACAGGAAGCACTCAATGCACTTCCGGAACTCCTGCACCCGATCCACGTCCTCCTGCATCATGATCCAGTCGGTATTGGGGGCTGGGGTGAAGGGCTTGATTTTCTTGTTGGCTTCGTAATTCCATTTCACGTCGGTGACCAGGTCGCGGATCACCGGGAAGGTTTTCATGGGGCGCACCGTAACGGGCTTGCTGGTGTCAATGGTATCCAGCCGGGTCATGCACATCAGGGTAGGCTTACCATTCACCTCAGCCCCGCAGGAACCGCACTTGCCAGCCTTGCAGTTCCACCGGCAGGCCAGGTCGGGGGCCTGCTCGGCCTGGATTTGGTGGATTACATCCAGCACCACCATGCCCTCTTGTACCTCTACGGTGTAATCCTTAAGCTCACCGCCGTTTCGGTCACCCCGGAAAACT
This sequence comes from Meiothermus sp. CFH 77666, assembly GCF_017497985.1. Lineage (NCBI taxonomy): Bacteria > Thermotogati > Deinococcota > Deinococci > Thermales > Thermaceae > Meiothermus > Meiothermus sp. CFH 77666. Next base: position 38,902 of record NZ_JAGDFV010000019.1, on the reverse strand, counting down.
TTAAAGGTAACGGTTGACATGTCAGGCTCCCACCTTTTCGCTGATTTCCTTAAGATCCTTGGCTTCCGCAATCTTGCGTAGCTCGTCGGGCATCTCGGGCAGGGGTTCGGCTACCACGCTTAAGCTTCCGTCACTGCTGCGGCGAATCACATGATTAAGCTTGGCAAAAGTGGGGTCGGGGTCGGGGTAGTCGAGCCGGGCATGGCCCCCCCGGCTTTCTTTGCGGGCCAGCGCCGCCAGCACCACCGCCTGGGAAATCTCCACCATGAGCCGGATATCCAGAGCGGTGTGCCAGCCAGGGTTGTAGGCCCGCCCCCCGGAGACCGAGGTGTTCCAGGCCCTTTTCTTGAGGTTTTCGAGAATCTCGAGCTGGGTTTTGAGTTCGCCCTCCTCGCGCATGATGCCCGCATTTTTCTGCATGGTTGTGCGCAGCTCTTTCATTAGGGCAAAGGGGTTCTCGCCCTGGGGGTTACTGAAGGGTTGCAGCGCTTCGGCAATATAGGCCCGCACCTGGGCTTCGTCCACCTGGAACGAGCCCGACTGCTGGGCAGCATACTCGGCAGCAGCCATCCCTGCCCTGCGCCCAAACACCACCAGATCGGATAGCGAGTTGCCACCCAGGCGGTTGGCGCCGTGCAGACCGCCCGCCACCTCGCCTGCGGCGTAAAGGCCGGGAATGTTGGTGGCCTGGGTGTCAGGGTCTACCCGTACCCCACCCATCACGTAGTGGCAGGTGGGCCCCACCTCCATGGGCTCCTTGGTGATGTCCAAATTGCCAAGCTTCATGAACTGGTGGTACATGCTGGGGAGTTTCTTTTTGATGTAATCGGCAGGACGCCGGCTGGCAATGTCCAGGAAAGCTCCACCGTGGGGACTGCCCCGGCCTTCGTTGACCTCCTTGCGGATGGCTCGAGCCACCACATCACGGGTAAGCAACTCCGGGGGCCTCCGGGCGTTGCGGTCGCCTTGCAGCCAGCGCTCGGCCTCCTCTTCGGTCTCGGCGAACTCGCCTTTGTAGCGCTCAGGCACATTGTCGAACATGAAGCGTTTGCCTTCGCTGTTCTTGAGCACTCCGCCCTCGCCGCGAACCCCCTCGGTGACCAGAATGCCCATTACACTGGGGGGCCAGACCATGCCGGTGGGGTGGAACTGGATGAACTCCATGTCAATCAGGTCGGCACCCACCATGCTGGCCAGCGAGAAGCCGTCGCCGGTGCACTCCCAGGAGTTGGAGGTAATCTGGTAAATACGCCCCAGACCCCCCGTTGCCAGCACCACTGCCTTGGCCCGGAAGACCAGGAATTCGCCGGTCTGGCGGCTAAAGCCCAGCGCACCAACCACCCGGCCCGCATCGGTGAGGAGGCGGTAGATGGTGGTTTCCATGTGGGCATGGATGCCCATCTTGACGGCGTGGTCTTGCAGGGTTCGGATGAGCTCGAGGCCCGTGCGGTCGCCGACGTGGGCCAGCCGGGGGTAGGAGTGCCCGCCGAAGTTGCGCTGGTTAATGCGCCCGTCCGGAGTGCGGTCAAAGACAGCGCCCCACTGCTCGAGTTCGCGTACGCGGTCGGGGGCCTCCCTGGTGTAGTTCTGCACCATTTTCCAGTTGTTGAGCATGCCCCCGCCCTTGAGGGTGTCGCGGAAGTGAACCTTCCAGTTGTCCTCCGGGCGCACATTGCCCATAGCGGCAGCCATGCCCCCTTCGGCCATTACGGTGTGGGCCTTGCCCAGAAGGCTTTTGGTAACCACGCCCACCCTGGCCCCTTTTTCAATAGCAGCGATGGCAGCCCGCAGACCAGCACCACCGGCCCCAATCACTAGTACGTCGTAGTCGTGAGTTGTGTAGGATTCCATATGGCTCCTTTAGAAAAAGCGGATATCGGTAATGGTGCCCATCGAGCAGAGACGAATGTATACATCGGTGAACCATACCGAGAGCATGCTGGTTACCCCCCAGAACCCGTGGCTCTCGTTGATGCGGGTAATGCGCTGCCACAGGTTGTAGCGGGTTTTATGCTTGGACATGCAGTTAAGGCACCCTCCAGCGATGTGCCGCCAGGCATGGCAGGAGAAGGTGTAATAGGAGAGCAAGATTACGTTGCCCAGCATGACCAGGCTGCCCACGCCAATGCCGAAGCCGTCTTCAAAGAAGAACGCCTTGATGGCGTCGTACCAGAGGAAGGCTACAACCGGTACGGAGAGGTACCAGAAGTACCTGTGCAGGTTATTGAGAACAAACGGGAATGCCCGCTCGCCGGAGTACGCTTTGCGGAGCTCGGGAACCGCACACGCCGGTGGATCCCAGAAGAAAGCCCGGTAGTAGGCTTTGCGGTAGTAGTAGCAGGTAGCACGGAAGCCTAAAGGAATCCACAGCACCAAGAAAGCCGGTGAGATGGCCAGCCACTCGAGGTCTTTGGCATGTACCCCAGGGATGGGAATCGAGTAGAACGGCGATAGGTAGGGGCCAAACTCGTAATGCTGGCGGTTCCACGCCACCCACAGGGCATACAACCCAAACAGGCCCAGACTTAGTACTGTGAAAAGGGGTTCGATCCACCAGTTGTCCTGCCGGTCTGTTTTTGTACTTATCACAGGTTTCGTACTCATTTCCTCCAGACTATACCTGCTTTTGGCCTGGTGTGAAAATAAATGAGGCCACAACGCCGGATGAAAGGAACTGGTGTAATTAATAACACTTATTCCAATCTTCCCGGCCTGCATGGCCCACCCATCAGCTTCAGAACGAGCTTTTTCGGCTTCGATTGACAGCCAACCGCCTTTTGCCCATAATGATGGGCTGTTGAGACGACCCCAAGGTGGCCGTCTTGCAAGGCTGCGGACAAGGTACAGGGTAGGCCCCGGTGCTTGAAAGCCGCAAGCTTTTGGAGGATACGAGGTTGGAACTGTTCGGTTTTGGCCCGCACCTGATGATAGACGGCTACCACGCAAATGCAGAAAAACTGGCCGACTTCGAGCTAATTCGGCAAGTGCTGGATCAGCTACCCGAAGAGATGGAGATGACCAAGGTGCTGCCGCCGGTGGTGCAGCGCTATCCGGCCATGCCAGGCCAGGCGGAAGGGATTACCGGGGTGGTGATTATTGCCGAAAGCCACATTGCCATTCATACCTTCCCCAGCCAGCGTTTTATCAGCGTGGATATTTTTTCCTGCAAGGCATTTGACCTGGGCAAGGCGCTCAAGCAAGTGGTGGAACACTTCGAAATTGGGCGCTACGAGACCTATCTGATTAACCGGGGCAAGGAGTACCCCAAAGACATCGAACTCGCCCGGCAGATTGTGGCAGGCGAACGGGAATACGTGGAGGCCCGTATCGGCTAGCCGCCAGCAACCACGCATGGGCGTCAGGGCCGGGAGAAATCCCGGTTTTTAGAACATGGGAACCGTCATTCTGGTAGGGGGGGCGCTTCAGGCCGACAACCAAGCGGTGTTTGCGAAAATCCTCGAGCACTGCGGCCCCCGCATCGGCATCTTTACCACTGCCAGCAGCGACCCGGCCCAGAGCTGGGAAGTGAACGCGGCATTGTTCAGGGCGCAGGGTTTTGACCCCCAACACATCGGCATCACGGTTGAAAACGCTCCTATCCTTGCCCAAGACCCTGCCGTGCTCTCGCAAATGGAAAGCTGCTCAGGGTTTTTCTTTTCTGGGGGGGATCAGCGCCAGATTACCCGGGCTTTGCTGGGAACCCCTGCCCTGGCACTCCTGGAGCGTAAGTTTGCGGAGGGAGCCGGGGTGGCCGGTAGCAGCGCCGGCACAGCGGCAATGGCCGACCCGATGATTGCCGGGGGCCAGAGCCTGGACACCTGGTTGGGCGAGGGCGAGACGCTCTCCATGCAGCCCGGACTGGGTTTGGTCAAAAATGTGCAGGTAGACCAGCATTTTCTGGCCTGGGGACGCTTTGGGCGGCTGATGCGGGCGGTGGAGCAAGCCGGGGTAGGGCTCGGCGTGGGCGTGGACGAAAACACCGCGCTGGTGATGCCGGAGCGGGGCCCCTGGGAGGTCGTGGGTGAGAGCTGCGTAGTCTTCCTCGAGCACACCCGGACTGGCTGGCAGGTGAGCCTGCTAGCCCAGGGGGATCGCTACGACCCGGCCCAAGGGGAATTCCAGATACACCCCAGCCGCAGCCCCATCCAAGCACCCGACCCGGAACTGAAAAACCCCGTGAGCACCGATATCTTTGCGCCGTATGCCTTACTCCGGACGCTGACCCGCCTGGTGCAGAGCGCCGAACAGACGACCATCGGGTTGTCGTTTCGAGCCAGCCCGGAGGATGGCTTCAGCGCCTCGGGGGTTCGGGTGCGTTTCTTCAAAACCTCCCAAACGAAGGGTTACAGGGGTTCTTCAACGCCTCGCGAGCGCTTCAGCGTGGTGCGGGTGGGGTTGGCGCTCGAGGCGATTCGGGTACAGGTAGAGCCGGAGGTCTAAAGCCCGGCCTGCTACCCCGACCAGCCCAGCCGCACCGAGACGGCGTCGGCGGCCTGGCGCACTCGAGCGCCCAGCTCGCTCAACCGTTCGTCGGGAACCCGGGTCGCGGGGGCCGAGAGCGACATCGAGGCCACCACCTTACCCCGGTTGTCGTGGATGGGCGCGGCGATGCAGCGCACCCCGTCCTCGCGCTCCTCGTCGTCAAGCACGTAGCGGCGCTGGCGGGCTTCCTGTAGGGTGCGTAAAAAGCGCTCCAGGGTGGTGATGGTTTTGGCGGTGTAGGGTTTGAAGGGCCCCGCACCCACAATACGCCGCACCTCGGCCTCGCTATGCTCCAGCAATAGCGCCTTGCCCACCCCGGTGCAGTAGATGGGGGCCCGGGCCCCGATGCGGGTAAACATGCGGATGAGCTGCCGCCCCTCCACCTGGGCGATGTAGATGACCTCGTGGCCATCCAGCACCGCCAGATTGACAGTTTCGTTGAGCTCGTCTACCAGTTTTTCCATCTCGGGGGTGGCCGCCTCGATCAGCCCGCCCCGCGTCAGGAAGGCCGAGCCTACCTGGTAGGCCCGCAGGCCCACCTTCCACAGGCCCCTGGCCTCGTCCCAGTCGGCAAAGCCCCGGCGGCGCAGGGTTTCCAGGAGCCGGTAAGCGGTGCTGGGGGAGAGGTCGGTCTTGCGGGCCAGTTCAGAAAGGGAGAGGGTCTCGGCCTCGGACAGCACTTCCAGCAGGTGCAGGCCGCGCTCGAGGGTGCGTACCTCGCCTACCTCCGTAGAGCGGCTGCGCCCAGGGCGACGCTTGGTTTCCATGTCTAAAGCTTAAGAGAGCGGGAGGTATTTTTCAACCAACGCAAAATAATCTCATTGGTTGACAAACTCATTTTCCAGGGGCTAGGCTTGGGCCTGGAAAGGGTCAGGGAGTTCTGTGCCCCGTTCACCCTACCAGGAGACCCCTATGAGCCAGATGCCCAAAGGTGTTCAGATTATCGGCCCCAAACTGCCCGCCTCCGATACCGTGCTGACGCCGGAGGCGATGGCTTTCCTGGCCGGACTTCAACGGGAGTTTAACGCTGTTCGCAAGGGTTTGCTAGAGCGCCGCGCCGAAGTTGCCCGGCGCATCGAGGCCGGCGAGAAACCGGATTTCCTGCCTCATACCCGCTTCATACGGGAAGGCGACTGGAAAGTCGCGCCCGCGCCGCCCGACCTCAACGACCGCCGCACCGAGATTACCGGCCCCACCGAGCGCAAGATGATGATCAACGCCCTCAACTCGGGGGCCAAGGTCTTCATGGCCGACTGCGAGGACTCCCTTTCGCCTACCTGGGAGAACGTGGTGCAGGGCCAGCAAAACCTGATGGACGCGGTGCGCCGCACCATCAGCCTGAGCACGCCGGAAAAGGAGTACAGGCTAAACGAGAAAATCGCTACCTTGCTGGTGCGTCCGAGGGGCTGGCACCTGGTGGAGCGGCACGTGCTGGTAGACGGCGAACCCATGTCGGGGAGCCTGTTCGACTTCGGACTGTACTTTTTCCACAACGCCCACGAGCTACTGCGGCGGGGTAGCGGGCCCTACTTCTACCTTCCCAAGCTCGAGAGCCACCTCGAGGCCCGCCTCTGGAACGATGTATTCAAGTTTGCTCAGAGCTACCTGGGCATTCCCCAGGGCACCATCCGGGCCACGGTGCTGATTGAGACCATTCTGGCCGCCTTCGAGATGGAGGAAATCCTCTACGAGCTGCGCGAGCACGCCGCCGGTCTCAACGCCGGGCGTTGGGACTACATCTTTAGCTGCATCAAGAAATTTGCCACCCACGAGGTGCTCTTCCCCGACCGGGCCCAGGTCACCATGACGGTGCCCTTCATGCGGGCCTACACCGAGCTGCTGGTGCGAACCTGCCACAAGCGCGGCGCCCACGCCATTGGGGGCATGTCGGCCTTCATCCCCAGCCGCAAAGACCCCGAGGTCAACGCCAAGGCCATCGAGCAGGTCACCAAGGACAAAGAACGTGAGTCGGGCGACGGCTTCGACGGCACCTGGGTGGCCCACCCCGACCTGGTGCCGGTGGCCCTGGCGGTCTTCGACAAGGTGCTGGGCGAAAAGCCCAACCAAAAAGACCGCCTGCGCGAGGATGTGGACGGCAAAATCAAGGCCGAGCACCTGATTGACTTCAACGTGCCGGGCGGCAAGATCACCGAGGCCGGGATTCGCAACAACATCAGTGTGGAGCTTCAGTACATGGCGGCCTGGCTGGGGGGCAGTGGGGCGGTGGCCATTTTCAATCTGATGGAAGACGCCGCCACCGCCGAAATCTCCCGGTCACAACTGTGGCAGTGGCTTCGCAAAGGCGCAAAACTCGAGGACGGGCGAACCTTCACCCCGGAGCTGTACGCTCAACTCAAACAGGAAGAGATGGCCAAGCTGGCAGGTATGAAGAACCTCGAGGAGGCCGCCCAACTGCTGGACGAACTGGTGCTGCAACCTGAGTTCAAGGAGTTCCTGACCCTGCCCGCTTACGAACGGCTGGACTGAAAATACGGGGATTTACCCCAGAACCGAAGTTGCTGTTTTTGTTGTGCCCAAACACCACTTGTTGAGCATCGAATCATCGTAAATAGATTTCACCGTGAAGACGTTCGCAAGAAAAAATAGAGGCGCACAACTTGTGCGCCTCTACGCTGTTGGCTCAACGATGCATCTGTAGCAACAATCTAGGCAGCTTTGGTCTGGGTTTTTGCCTTGGTGCTACCCCAAACTTGGGGCTCTTCCGGGTCGCGCTCTGCGCTGCGGATGCGGGCCAAGGGGGTCACGCGCTCTACTTCCAGGACGCGCTTGTAGCGCCTGGTTTTGGTTTCTTTGTCTTCCCAGACCTCGGTTTTGAGTGAGCCTTCCAGCAGTACCTGCGAACCTTTCTTGAGATCGGCAAACTGCACCGCCAGGTCGCGCCAGGCTTCCAGCTCGATGTAGTGGCTGCGGGCCTGCCCTGCCGAAGCATCCCAGCTCGAGAAGCCCAGGCTGGCCCTGGCCACTGGGGTTTTGAGCGAGGTCTGGCGGATTTCGGGGTCGGCGGTCAGGCCGCCCGACAAAATCACCCGGTTTTCGGCCCCGTAGAGCACCGGGCCTTTTTCTTCCTGGCGCACATCGGCGTTCTCGAGCTTGAAGAGCTCCTCGCCTACCAGGCGCAGGCGCGAGCCCTTTACGCCGTCTGCTTCCCAGGACTCGTAAACCAGGCGGCCCATGGCCTGGTAAGCCTGTCCGTCTACCAGTTGATTGGCCCAATGCTCGGCCAGCTTGCCATAGAAGGTGAAGTCGGCGCGGGAGAAGAGGTGGTTCTCGCCGACGGCCCGCTTGCCGATGAGGGAAATCTCGAGCAAAGGGGTGCCTTTAGGGGTGTAACGAAGCGTGTGCTTGCTGAGGACACCGCTGATGAGGACTAGATTGGTGGACATGTTTTACTCCTTGTGCGTTACGGTCATTTGAAAAAAGGGTTCTCAGGGTCGGTATGAAAGTCAGATCGGTGGCGCTTTTTTTGCAGCGTTACACCTGATTCGGGGGGTTTACGAGTGTAAGAGCTTCATTATCCACTTCCGTTACGGTCTGCGCCACGGGGGCACTTCTGCGAGGGGCTTGGTGTTTCGGGCGGCTCGTTTGTGCGTTGCGGTCAGTCCTTTAGTTCCTGTGTGTTTCGTTCCTTCCCCCGTTTGGTTTTGTACCAAATCGGATGCGATTAGGATATTACATAATAACCCTTTTGTCCAGCTGGTTCAAACATTTTGCAAGAAGACTGTTCTAGTCTGATATTTTGCCCAAAAAGCACTCTCTTTACTACTCAAGTATAGTCTCTTGAATCATCCGAAATAAGTCGTTTTCTGTGTTTATCAGAATCACCGGCCTTGTTCAAAGGTCGCAAACGGAACTTCCATACCCTGTCGAGCCAGGTCACACGCTGATCGCCAGGATGCTCGAGGCTATACTCATTGGGCTTAGGACAAACCCCAGGTCTCGAGTCGAAACGGTGAGCGTTAAGGGCGAGTAACGACTTCGTGGGGCCCAAGAACCTATCCCACATCATCAGGCTGGAGTGCCTGCTTTGGGCGTAACTAAACTCCATAATTGAGCTAATACTTTTTTGCGATAGGAACGGGGGTTATCCGTAGTACAATCCAGTACTAGATGAGAGAACTGCCCGGTTTGATCAAGGTAGACCTTGCCGAGTTTTTCAAGCGGCTGTGGCGCTATAGTTGGATCTTAATTTTACTGGCCATTGTAGCGATGGTTGCGGGCTATTTTATTTCACGCCTGCAAACTCCTGTATACCAGGCCACAGCCCGACTGCTGGCAGCCCAACCCACGGCCTTTCCTGGCACGGGTATCAATACCGTACCCACTGCCAGCCCCCTGGATAGCCAGGCCTACCGCGAGGCAGCCCTGAGCAGTCAGGTACTCAAGGACACCCTCAACGGCCCGCAGAACCAGCGCAGCCTTGAGGAATTTCGCCGCAAACTGCGGGTGCGCACGGTGGATGGTCGGCAATCAAGCATCATTGTGCTTAATGTGCGTGATACCAATCCTGCGCGGGCGGCCCAACTCGCTAACGAATGGGCCGATGCCCTTAGGCGCTGGGACGACCAGCGCGTGCGGGGTAGCTTTAGCCGCTACCGCCTGTCGCTCGAAACCCAGCTGCGCTCGGTACAGACCGATCTGGCCAGGGGCAACAATACCCCCGAACGCATCGAAGGATTGCGTAGCTTGCAGGGTAGCCTACTACGCGACCTGGATTTGGTGCGGGCCCTGGAGCAGGGAGCTACGGGTCAACTGAGCCTGCTGGATCTTGCTGAAACCCCTATTCGCCCGGTGGCACCCCGCTCTTTGCTCAATGCCCTGCTGGCGGGAGTACTCACCCTGGTTTTCGGTGTTCTGTTCTTGCTGTTGCGCGAAGCCTCGGTGCGTACGGTTCGTAGTAGCGAAGATGCAGCAGAGCTGACCGGGTTGCAGGTGCTGGGGGAGTTTCCCAAGCTGGCCAACGCCAGCCGCGACCTATCGCGCGAGGCGGCCAGCTATCTGCGCACCTACGTAAACCGCGGACTGATGGATGAGAACGACCCCAAAATTATCGCTATCACCAGCCCTGAAGCCAAGGAGGGCAAAAGCAGCGTGGCTATTGCCCTGGCTCGAGCCTACGCCCGCACTGGCAAACGCACCTTGTTGATTGACTTCGATTTGCATCGCCCCATCCTGCACAGCGAATTCGACATCAAAAGCGGCCCTGATGTGATTACGGTGCTACGCGACCCGCTTTTTGGCATGGCTACCCACCAGCTCGAGCGGGGGCTTTCTCTGCTGCCTTGCTTGCAAACTGTTGAAGACCCGTCGGGTCTACTTTCTCAACAGTTCCGGCCTTTCTTACGACGCCTGCGCGAATCGGGTGAGTGGGATACCATTATCATTGACACCCCCCCGGTGCTTGCCGTGACCGATACGCTGGTGATCGCGCCGCAGGTCTCGGGTGTGGTAGTGGTGGTGAATACCAGCACGACTAATCGCCGTAGCCTGGTAGCTGCAGTAGACAACCTCACCCGCATCGGGGCCAAGGTGCTGGGACTGGCGGTCAATCAACTGCGCGCAGGGGAAGGGATGCTGATCTCTTCCAGAGGCTATGGTAGCTATGGCAACCGTCCCCGACCGGTTCCCTCTGCCTCTCCCACCGAGACCCAAGAGCAAGACCCGCTGCGTACCCAGTGGTGAGTTCACGAAAGGCTAGGGCAACGCTTTGTAGCATCTCAACGTCAAGCCAACTCCTAAAGCCGTTGGGTGTGCCAGTTCCAACCAAAGCCAAAAATAACACCCAACTTGTTGTGCAGCCTCACTTGATTGTGACAAATACTTTTCGCAGCACACAACGAGCGGACAAAGTGGGGCATTGTGTAGAACCTTTTGGATTGGGTTGAGATGAAGCTGCCCTCTGACTCAAAGGGTTTTCGTGCTGGAGATCGGTAAATGACAACCCTCAAGGGAGAATTGGTGGAATTGCCGTTTGGGTGTATTGGTTGATTTCGGCCACCCCAAAACCGGCTTTTCTAGTGACCGAAGGTTGTGGTACACTTTGAAGGCTTGTGTTTTGACCTCCACAGAAATGTGGTGGGGTAACTAAACCAAAATCCTGGCCTGGCCGATAGCCAAAAAAGAAAAAGTTTCGGAGGAAAGCAATGGAATACCGTATCAAAGCCCAAAGCCGTGGGAACGAAAAGCCTGCGGCCCTGCGCGACGCTGGCAAACTGCCCGGCGTGGTCTACAATCGGCAAGAAAACTACAAGGTCGTGGTAGATCTCAAGGAGTTCAACAAAGTTTTCATGGCGGCAGGTATTCACCATGTGATTACCCTCGAGATGGAAGACGGCAAATCGGTAGATACCCTGGTGCGTCAGATTAACCTGGACAAGCGCCGCCGTCGTCCCGAACACGTAGACTTCTATGCCCTCTCAGACGAACCCGTTCTGATGTGGATTCCGGTCAAGGTAGTGGGCACCGCACAGGGCGTGCGTGAGGGGGGTGTGCTCCAGCTCGTCAACAACGACATCCAGGTCAAGGTTTCACCCAAGGCCATCCCGCCCTTCATCGAGGTCAACGTCAGCCAACTGCGTATTGGCGATAGCATTCACGCCGACGAGATCATCCTTCCTGAAGGAGTAAAGCTCGCCATGAACGCCCGCGATACGATTGTTGCCATCGTACCCCCTGAAGATGCCGAGAAGCTCGCAGCCCAGGCTGCTGCAGCACCCGCCGAAGTGGAAGTAATCAAAAAGGGCAAGACCGAAGAGGAGAAGTAGGCCTATAACCCTGGGCCAGAGGCCGAAGGCTGCGGTTTTCCCGGCTTTCGGCCCTCGACTTTTTAGCCATGTTCCTGATCGTTGGACAAGGGAATCCGGGGTTGCAATACGCCCGAACCAAACACAATGTGGGGTTTTGGGTTCTGGATCGGCTTGCTTCGGATTTCCGACACAAAGGCAATGCCCTGATTGCCGAAGTCAAGTTTCCGAGGGCTTCTGGAGAGTGGGTGTCGGGGTTACTGGTCAAGCCTACCACCTTTTATAACGCTACCGGCGAAGCCGTAGCCCCTCTGGCACGGTTTTATAAGGTTCCGCCCGAGCGCATCCTGGTGATTCACGACGAGATGGACTTACCACCGGGAAGGCTACGCTTCAAGGCAGGCGGGGGCAATGCTGGGAACTATGGTTTGGAGTCTATTTCAGCCCATTTGGGCACGCGGGACTTTCATCGTTTGCGTATAGGAATTGGCAAGCCCCCCACGCCCGAAGAGGGTGCGGGCTGGGTGCTCACCGGCTTTCGTCCTGATCTGGCCTTGCTGATGGAAAAAGTGATTCAGACTGCCGTGGAGGCGGCCCAGACCTGGGCTACCGAGGGCATTGATGTCTGCCAGAAAAAATACAATGGTCTAAATCTGGCCGAAATTCCCAGACAAACTGAGCCTGAGCAGGCAAGTTGATCGCTGCGAGGAGGTTTCACCGAAGCCTCGGGTTTCAAGCTCTATCCAAAGCGACCAGTAATGTAGGCTTCAGTACGCTTGTCTTTGGGAGTAGTAAACAACAGATTGGTAGGGCCAAACTCCACCAGGTCGCCGTTCAAGAAGTAGCCGGTGAAGTCTGAAACCCGGCCCGCTTGCTGCATGTTGTGGGTCACGATGGCAATGGTAACGTGGTTCTTGAGATCGGTCAGCAGATCCTCGATGGATTGGGTAGAGATGGGATCGAGGGCGCTGGTAGGTTCGTCCATCAGCAAGACTTCGGGCTCAACAGCGAGCGCTCTGGCGATACACAAACGCTGTTGCTGCCCCCCCGAAAGGCTCATGCTGGGTGCATGGAGCCGATCTTTGACCTCGTCCCACAAAGCGGCCTGACTCAAAGAACGCTCCACGGCCTCGTCCAGAAGGGATTTTTTTCGAATACCCACCAGTCTCAGCCCTGCTACCACATTGCCGTAGATGGACAGGGTGGGAAAGGGGTTGGGCTTCTGGAAAACCATCCCGATCTTGCGCCGTACTTCTACCGGATCCACACCGGCGGCATAAACATTGACCCCGTCGAGCAACACTTCGCCGGTCACTCGAGCATTGGGGGTCAAGTCATGCATGCGGTTCAGGGCACGCAGAAAAGTAGTTTTACCGCAACCTGAAGGGCCAATCAGGGCCGTGACCTTGTTGGCGTAAATGGGCATGTCTACATCCTTGACCCCCGCCTTCTGGCCGTAGAAAACCGACACCTGTCGGGCTTCGATACGGGCCTTCAGGCTGGGGTCGAGGGTCATAACTTCGGTATGCCCGCTTTCAGGGTTGGCCATTGGTCTAAAATCGCTCATCATCTACTCCCTTAGCGCCCACGGGTCACCCAGCGGGCCAGCAAACTGGTCAGGACAATTAGGCCCAACAACACTACTGCTGCCGCCCAGGCCTGACGGTGCCAGTCCTCGTAGGGGCTGATGGCATAGGCATACAAACGCAGCGGCAGGGCGTCCATGGGCTGTGAGAGGTCGAAGGTTAGCAAGCTGTTTCCGAAAGCGGTGAAGATGAGGGGGGCTGCTTCCCCAGCCGCTCTGGCCGTTGCCAGCAACAATCCTGTCACCACGCCGCCCCTCGCGGCAGGCAACACCAGCGAAAGGATGACCCGCCAACGGGGTAAACCCAGGGCCAGTCCTGCCTCGCGGATGTTCCAAGGCACCAGCTTGAGAACGCTCTCGGTGGTCTTGGCAATGATAGGAATCATGATGAAGGCCATGGCCAGCGACCCGGAGAAACCCGAGAAAGAGCCCTGGGCCTTGACCACCAGCACATAAGCCAGCAGCCCTTTGAGAATGGCTGGCATTCCGTTAAGTGTGTCGGACAGGAGGCGCAGGGTCGGATTGAGTTTGTTATCAGGGTACTCGGCTAACAAAATGCCTGCTCCGATTCCGAAGGGGGTCGCCATCAGCAAACCCACCCCGGTGATCACGAGTGTGCCAACAATGGCCGGGGCCATACCCCCACCCAGCTCACCCGGAGGCTTGGGGCCTTTGGTAAAAAAGTCCCAGTTGAGCGAGGAAAAGCCATTCACCAGCGCATAGCCCAGCACCAGGGTAAGCGGCAAGGCGGCCAGGATGGTTCCAGCGATGACCACGATGAGAATCAGGCGGTCGCGGGTGTAGCGTGCTTGAAGATTGCGCATGGTATCTCCTCTAAGCCCGTTGGCCCCCCACTTTTAGCTTGTTGAGCAGGTAGCTGGCTGCGGCATTGACGATAAACGCAATCAGGAACAGGTAAAAACCAACTCCAATAATGGCTGAGTAATGCAAATCTTCCACAGCTTCTTTGAGCTCGAGGGCAATCACGGCGGGCATGGTGGAGGCGGGGCCGAAGAGGGTATAGGGCAGGATGTTACCGTTGCCGATTACCATGGCTACCGCCATCGTTTCACCCAAGGCGCGGCCCAGGGCCAGCATAGCTCCAGCGAATATGCCACCTCGAGCGTAGGGCAGAATTACCATTTGCATCACTTCCCAGCGGGTAGCCCCGAGGGCATACGCCCCTTCCCGCTGGGCCGCGGGTACAAGGTTGATGGCATCACGGGAAAGTGCCGCGGTAAAGGGGATTACCATGCTGGACAGAATCACTATGCCGGTAAACATTCCATAACCCGCCGGGTTGCCCAGATAGCGAGACAACCAGGGAGCATTTTCGGCAGCCCACATAAAAACCGGCAGATAAAAGACTTCCCGCAAAAATGGCGCCAGTACAAAAATTCCCCAGATGCCATATACCACGCTGGGTACTGCCGCCATCAGGTCTACTAGATAGTTGATGAAACCGGCCAGCCAGCGCGGTGCGTACTCTGCGGTAAAAATCGCCGCGGCCAGGGCCACAGGAACCGAAAGAACCAGCGCAGAGATACTGGTAATCAGGGTTCCTACCACGTAAGGCCAGATGCCAAACTCGAGCTTCAGCGCCGGATCCCAGGTGGTTCCGGTCAGGAAGCCAAAAAAACCTTCTTTGTTGATGGTCTGCGACCCGCCCAGATAGAGGTAATAGCCCAGCCCCAGGGTCAGGGCCACGATGCTCAAGGCCAAAGCCAAAACGACAGCCAGAAAAATGCGGTCACCCAGCACTCGGTAGATTGCCGAGGGCTGGCGTTTGATAACAGAAGATTGTACCGGGGCCTGTTGCATGCGCACGCCTTTAGTTTACAAAAGAGGTGGGAGCCCACCAGACTCCCACCTCCCGATCATGCTTATTGGCCTACAATCTCCTTGCCGATGGGCTTGCCCTGGTAGGTGATGCGTGAGATCATGGCCAGCGCACGGGCCTGGGCAGCATCGGTGATGCGGGCATAGGTAAGTGGCTCGTTGAACTTTTGCGCGTCTGTGACAATCCACTTCAGCAGTTGCACAAAGGCACGGGCCTCGGCCTCGCTCTTGAAGGCTTTGTTCTTGTCGAGCTGTTCGTATACCAGCAAGTAGGCAAAGCTGGATACCGGGTATCCGTCGGGTGCCTGGGTGTTGGTCAGCGAGATGCGGGCATCGCCTGGCAGCACCACATTGGCGGCGGCGGTGATGGCGGGCAGCTCGGCTACCATGAACTTGCCTGCGCGGTTTTGAACTGCACCAAACTGAATGCGGTTCTGTATCGCGTAAGTAACTTCGTTGTAACCGATAGCGCCTGGGGTATTGCGCACCACGCCAGCGACACCCTCGTTACCACGCCCCCCGACCTTGTTGGGGGCGAGCCAGTTTACACTATTACCCCGCCCCACTTTCTGCGCCCACTCAGGCGATACCTTGGTAAGGTAGTCGGTCCATACGAAGGTGGTACCCGAACCGTCGGAGCGATGCACTACGGTGATGGGCAGGGCAGGAAGGCGCACGCCCTCGTTTAGCTTGGCAATGGCCGGGTCGTTCCAGGTTTTGATGTTCCCCAGGAAAATATCGGCCAGCACCTCGCCGGTGAAGTTGAGGCGCTGGGTTACGCCGGGCAGGTTGTAAGTTGGCACCACCGCCCCCAGCACGAACGGAATGTTGAGCGCGGGAGAACCGGTATTCTTACGGATGTCCGCCATCTGTTGATCGTTGAAGGGGTTATCGGACACGCCAAAGTGCACGGTTTGCTCGATGAACTGACGCTGTCCCCCACCCGACCCGATGGACTGGTAGTTGACACGTACCTGGTTGTTGGTCACCTTCAGGTACTCATCGAAATACTTGGACAGTACCGGAAAAGGGAAGGTTGCCCCAGCCCCGGTCAGGTTCACCTGCGCCAGACCAGCGCTGGCAAGGCCCAGCAGGGCCGTAGTTGCGATGAGTAGTTTTTTCATCAAAAGCCTCCTGTAGCGATTAGTGGTACGCACCTGCACCACCTACGGCTCATAGCTTGTCAGCCTCATGTCAGAAGATTGTCAGGAAGACGGTAAAAAACTCATGATGAACGAAAGATTTGGCTCGTGGACTATCCGCACTACGTCCTTCTAAAGTTTAGCCAGCAAGGCCCTCTCCCAACCTTTACAGTGCTGAGCGAAGTGTCCAACCATCCATCGAGTTTGATTGGTAAACCCCTTATTTGGACGTGCTCAACCCGCTGGTATGCTACTAACGATGCGGTGGAGTGGGGCCATTTTAGCCGGGGGACTGTCCCGTCGGTTTGGGCAAGACAAAGCCTTGTATGTATACAGAGGGAAGCCCCTGATAGCCTGGGTTATGGACTCACTGGCCGAGGCTTCGGAGTGCTTTGTGGTTTCCAACCGCGCCTACCCTGGGCTGGGAAGGGTCTATCCCGACCTGAGGCGGGGTGGGGATACCCTGTCGGGGTTGCACTCTGCCCTGGCGCATGCCCAACAGGACTGGGTGGCCGTGGCCGCCTGTGACCAACCTTTTCTGAGCCGGGACTTCTGGCGGTTTATGCTGGGCTGCATTCGCCCCGGTACCCTGGCTGTGGTGGCTGCCTCGGAGGGTTTTTTTGAACCCCTGGGGGGGCTTTACCACAGATCCCTCGAGCCCAAGGTCTTGCACAGGCTCGAGGCCGGGGAGCTCAAGATGCAGGCGCTTTTACATAGCATTCCCCATGTAGCGCTGGACAAGACCGAACTTGAAGATCGCTTTGGGCCCTATCTGTTTATCAATGCCAACCATCCAGAAGACCTGCCTTGATGGGCTCGAGGCGGTGTAGGTAAACCCTCCGGGTGGCCGATCGGTCTTTGCTGGGAGCCAACCCCGTGCTTTGTGCTTCTCATGCAAACCTGTACAATAAAGCGCTATGGCTGGCATGTTCTCGTTTCGTGGCGAAGATGTGGGTATTGACCTGGGCACCGCCTCGGTGCTGATTTATGTGCGCGGTAAAGGTATTGTGCTGCGCGAGCCTTCGGTTATTGCAATGGTCAGCGATACCAAAGAAGTCAAGGCAGTCGGGGCTGAAGCCTACCGGATGCTGGGGCGCACGCCGGGCAACATCGTGGCCGCCCGCCCGCTCAAGGATGGTGTAATTGCCGACTATACCCTGACCGAGCGGATGCTCACCCTTTTTATCAAGAAAGTCTTGCCCCCCTTGCGCTTTTTCAGGCCGCAGGTGATGGTGGGGGTGCCCTCCGGCGTAACCGAGGTGGAGCGCCGAGCGGTGGTGCAGGCTATTGTGGAAGCGGGCGCCAAGCGGGCCTACCTGATTGACGAACCCCTGGCGGCGGCCATCGGAGCCGGCATCAAGATTGCCGAACCCACAGGCAGCATGGTGGTGGATATTGGAGGAGGTTCCAGCGATATTGCGGTGATTTCGCTGGGCGGTATTGTGCGTTCAACCAGCCTGCGGATTGCCGGAAACGAGTTCGACGAATCCATCATTCGCTACATCCGCAACAAGTACAATCTCCTGATCGGGGAGCGTACCGCGGAAGAGCTCAAGATCAAAATCGGCGCCGCCAAGCGCACGCCGGGCGAGCAGGACGCAGTGGCCGAGGTGCGGGGCCGCGACCTGATTTCGGGCCTGCCCAAGAGCATTGAAGTAACCACCGATGATGTGGTGGAAGCCCTGAAGGAACCCCTGGAGAAAATCGTTCAGGGCGTGAAGAGCGTGCTCGAGACCACCCCCCCCGAACTGGTGGCCGACATCATAGACCGGGGCATTTTGCTCACCGGCGGGGGGGCCTTGCTGCGAAACCTGGATCTGCTGCTACAGGAAGCCACCGGCGTACCGGTGGTGGTGGCCGAAAATGCGGTGGAGGCGGTTGCGCTGGGCACGGGCAGGGCACTGGACATGTTGCATGTGCTGCGAGATGCCCTGGTTACCTCCGACAACGTGTTGAAGCGATAATGATGGGTCGAAAGCCAGAGGGTTTAGCGCCTGGCGTTGAAAGTCAAAAAGGTTAGGGGCTTTTCATCACCTGCTATGGGCTACCGACCATCGGCCATTGATGTTCTCCAGGGCTATCGGCTTATAGTCTATGTTGCTTTCTGAAATTGCCCGGCATCTTGGAGGCCGCCTCGAGGGCCCCGACCTGGAAATCGCCCGTCTGGCCGCGCCGGATCAGGCCGGGCCGGGCGAGCTGGTGGTGGTGCGCGAGGCGAGGTACCTCGAGGTAGCTCTGGCCAGCGGTGCGGCTCTGATTCTGGACGAAGCCACCTTTTGCCCGGATGCCATCAGTCGAGTTCGTGTTCCCGATGTACAGAAAGCCTGGCCTGAGGTGCTGGCCCTCTTTGACAGGCGCGAAACCTGGGCCAGCGTTGGCATTCACCCCACCGCTACCATCGAAGCCGGGGCCCTGGTAGACCCCTCTGCTTCGGTGGGAGCCTATGCGATGGTCTGCCGGGATGCCCGGATTGCGCCGGGGGTGGTGATTGCACCCTATTGTTACGTGGGGGAGGGGGTAGAAATCGGGCCCCGAACGGTGCTGGAACCTCGAGTAACACTCTACCCCCGTACCCGTCTGGGTGCGGAGTGCCAGATTGGGGCCGGAAGCGTACTGGGGGTGGTGGGGTTTGGCTTTCAGGATCACCAGCGCCTGCCCCACACCGGCAGGGTGGTGTTGGAGGATGGGGTTGAACTGGGGGCCAATTGCGTGGTGCAGCGCAGTGTGGTGGGGGAGACCCGCATCGGGGCCCACAGTAAAATTGGCGATCTGACCGATATCGGCCACAACGTCCAGATTGGGAAAGGGGTGGTGATGGTGGGCAGTAGCGCGATTGGCGGAAGCTCGGTGGTGGAAGACAATGTGTTGATGGGCGGGTGGGTGGTGCTCTCCGACCATGTGCGCATCGGCAAGGGAGCCCGCATCACCGGCGGCAGTGGAATTTCAAAGGACGTGCCTCCGGGCCAAACCTGGGCCGGTGGCATTCCCGCCCAGCCCCTCCGGAAGCACTGGCGGCGCCTGGCAGTGCTGGACTGGCTGGTAACGGTGGAGCGCACCCTGCGGCAGCTCCTGAAACGGCCAGAGTAGCAAAAGTTTCGGAGGGCTTTTGATTGGAAACCCATGACGATTCGGGGAATAGGCCTCCACAGCGGTGAACCCAGCACGGTGCGGTTTCACCCCGCCGAAGGGCCTGTGCGTTTTCGGATGGGGGGGCTCGAGTTTCGCCCCCTGGCATCATCGGTGGTAGATACCACGCGCTGCACGGTGCTGGGTCATCAGCACCTCCGTCTGATGACGGTGGAACATCTGCTGGCAGCCCTATACATTCGGGGCACCTGGGAAGGTTTGGTCATAGAGGTGAGTGGCCCGGAAATTCCCATCCTGGATGGTAGCGCCCAGGAATGGCTAGCAGTTTTGCAGGGTTTCCCCCCCCGCGGCCCCCAACCCCAGCCGGTAAGCGGCACCATCCGGGTGGAGGGGGGGCGCAGTAGCGTACTGGCCCAGCCAGCCGAGGAATTTTCCCTCACCACCACCATTCTGTTCCCACATCCCAAGATCGGCTACCAGCAAGTGCAGTGCCCTCCAACGCAGTTAGAGGAGCTGGCCCCAGCACGAACCTTTGGTTTTTTGCACGAAGCGGAGGCCATGCGAGCTAAGGGACTCATCAAGGGAGCCTCGCTGGAGAATGCGCTGGTGTTCAGCGATCACAGCTTCGTCAATACCCCTCGAATGCTGCATGAGCCTGTGTGGCATAAGGCCCTGGATTTTCTGGGCGATTTGTATCTGGCAGGTCGGCCTTACCTGGGCCGTTTTATAGCCCACCGCAGTTCCCACCGACTGCATGTGGAGCTGGCAAAGCTGTTGCAAAACTGAAATGGAGCGGTCTTCGGCGATGTTTGCTGTCCAACACAAAGCCTTTGGCTAAAGGCGAACTGTTGCTGCGATAACACGCATAGAACATGCGTTCTAATTGAAACGAGCACGGCAAGTAGGGGCAGGTATAGCGAAAGCGCGACAGATCTACATACCGCTTTGTGGCTTTCCTGAGTTATTCCTAAAGGTTGCGCTGGCGAAAAAGTGGTTGTAATTGGGTATTAAGTGTATCATCCTGCTTGGGACGCAGGGTTTGTGCATCACGTTACGAGGATTCTATGGAGCTAAATGTGGGCGTTGTGGGCGTGGGGGTGATGGGAACGTACCACGCTCAGGTTTACGCAGGGTTGCCGGGGGTTCGGCTGGTAGGGGTGGCCGACCCCGATCCTTTTCGCCAGGCCGCCATCGAGCAGGACTTGGAGGTTCCTGCTTTTGCCAGTCCGGAAGAGCTACTGGGCAAGGTGCAGGCCGTTTCGATTGCCTCCCCTACCTCCTTCCACTACGAACAGGCCCGTATGTTTTTAGAGGCAGGGGTTCATGTGCTCCTGGAAAAGCCCATGACCCGCACCATGCAGGAGGCGCGCGAGCTGGTGCGGCTGGCCGAAAAACGTGGGGTCGTTTTGCAGGTGGGTCATATCGTGCGTTTTTATCGTGCCGTGAGCGACCTCATGAACATGGTCAATACCCCCTGGGTGTTGGAAGCCCGTCGGATGGGCAACAACCGCCGGATACGGGATATCGGGGTGGTGCTTGACCTGATGATCCACGACCTGGATCTGGTCTTGCTGCTATTACGGGAAAAGCCGTTGCGCTACAGCGTGGTGGGCCGGCAGGTGGAGGGGTTAGACGAGTATGCCCAGGCGGTGGTGGATTTTCCCTCGGGGGCCAGGGCGCTTTTTACCGCCAGCCGAATCTCACCGCAGGCCGAACGCTCGCTGACCATTACCCAGCCCGGCGAGGTGCTGCGACTGGACTTCAACAGCGAGTACACCGAGCTTTCGCTACACCGCTCACCGCCCGTACAACCCGACCCCGACCGGGTGGAGCCCAACGGGCGTACCCAGGTGCAAACGGAGCGAATCGCTATCCACAACGATAATCCCCTACGCCGCCAGCTCAAGCATTTTGTGGATCGGATTCTGAAAGGGGAGCCCTCACCCGTGACCCTCGAGGACGACCTTCAAGCCCTCGAGCTAGCCCTCGAGCTCTCCAACGCCTTGCAGCCGGTAATGGTTCGGTGAAACACAGCGCAGAAGACCAAAAGCCTGAAAACGTCATCTGCGTGGGTGGGCTGGTTTTTCCCCCTCACCCCCAGCCCCCAACCCTTAGTATTAAGCCGTGGACATTTACGAAATCCTCAAGTTTCTGCCCCATCGCTATCCCTTTTTGCTGATCGACCGGGTTCTGGAGGCCGACCAAAAGCGCTTTCGGGCGCTCAAAAACGTCACCTTCAACGAGCCCCATTTTCAGGGGCACTTCCCCGGCTACCCCATCATGCCGGGGGTGTTGCTGATCGAGGCCATGGCCCAGGGCTCGGTGGCGGTGGTCACCCAGCAGCCCGAGTTCAAGCCGGGGGGGCTGGTTTTTTTGGTAGGCGTGGAGGAGGCCCGGTTCAAGAAGCCGGTGGTGCCGGGCGATACCCTCATTCTGGAAGGGGAGCTACTGGCCTACCGCCGGGGGCTGGGCAAGGTCAAGGTCGAGGCCAGGGTCGAGGGTGAACTGCGGGCCGAGGCCACCCTGACCTTTGTGTTGCGCTCCGACACAGGAGGCGCGGTCTTGTGAGCCGGGTGGCTATTCATCCCACCGCCGTGGTCTCGTCCAGGGCGCACCTGGCCTCCGACGTGAAGATTGGGCCGTATGCCGTGATCGAGGGCCCCTGTGAGATTGGCCCTGGGGTAGAGATTGGAGCTCACGCAGTAATCCACCCTTTTGTGCGGCTGGCGGCGGGTGTCAGGGTGGGGCCGCACTCGGTGCTGGGGGGAGAGCCCCAGGATCTGAGCTTTCGGGGCCAGGAAACCTGGCTCGAGGTCGGGGCCGGTACGGTCTTGCGCGAAGGGGTCATCCTGCACCGCTCCACCAAAGAGGAGAGGCCCACCCGCATCGGGGCCGCCTGTTATCTGATGGGCCATGTGCATGTGGGCCACGATGCCCAAATAGGGGATGGGGTGATCCTGACCCAGAGCGTGGCCGTGGCCGGGCATGTGGAGATTGGCGATTATGCCGTGGTGGGAGGGCTGGCCGGCATCCACCAGTTTGTACGCATTGGAACCCGGGCCATGGTGGGGGCCCTTTCCAAACCCACCCGGGACGTCCTGCCGTTCTCGCTGGCGGAGGGCAGCCCGGCCCTGCATTACCGCCTGAATACGGTGGGGCTGCGCCGGGCCGGGGTGAGCGGCGAGCGCTACCGGGCCCTCGAGCAAGCCTTCCGGGCGGTACGCGAAGGCAGACCCCTCGACAACCTGCCCGACACCGAAGAAGTAGAGACCCTCAAGGCCTTTTTGGCAGCCCCCTCCAAACGCAACCTTTCGGGTTTTGTGCGAGGGGAGCCGAGTTTTGAGGGGTAATGCAGTGGGGTGCGTGCCATGCTTGTGCCAAACTTCAGGCGTCTGGCCCCGTTCAGCGATACACAAGATGGGGGTGGGTGATGGGAGGCAGGCGGTGCGTATGGAATGTCTAAACCCTACCTCCTACCTCCTTGTAAGTTGTTCCAGTAAAGATGGTACTGGAAGTTCAAAGGAATGACGCCGAACCGAGCTCAACATGCTGGATGAAATCCTGCTCCTGACCAACGGCCCTGGCGAGCTTTCGACCTGGGTTCCGCCGGTGCTTTCGCGCTTGCGACGGGAAGCCCCCAGGGCTCGGATTGAGCTCTTTCTGATCCGAGATCAGTTTGCCGCCGGAACCGAGCAGGCCAAGGCCAGGGAGCTGGCACTGGAGGCCATCTCGGGCCGATCGGCGCTGGTTCGGCGGCTTCTGCGGGGCAAAGCCAGAGGCCGGGGGCTGGTGTTGATGCTGGGGGGTGCGCCGCGCGATGCAGTTTTGCTGGGCCGGGCCACGGGGTATCCGGCTTTTTCCTACACCTTCGATGCCAAGGCCCATCACCCCGGTCTGCGGGCAGTGCTGGTGGACTCCGAGCGCACCAAAAGCGCCATGCAGGCTAGAGGCGCCGACCCCAGCCGCGTGGTAGTGGTGGGTAACCTGGTGGTGGATGCCCTGAACGAAGCCCCCCCGCAACCCACCCAGCCCGCCGATGTGCTGCTGTTTGCGGGCAGCCGCCCTTTTGCGGCCCGCTACCTGCTGGGGTTTTTGCTGGCGGCAGCCGAGCAGATGGCGGCCCAGAGGCCGGGGCTTCGCTTTGCCTGGGTCAGGAGTCGCCTTTTGCCAGAAGCTGTGGTGGCGGAGGCGCTGCAAGCGCATCTGGTGCAAGACATCGGGGGGGTGGGGGCTAGTTGGGCAGGGCGGGGCTTGCGTACCCAGCATGGCCTCGAGGTGGCCGTGCTGGATGAGCCTGAGCGCTATGCAGCCATGCGCCTGGCTTCACTGGCGATTACCATTCCGGGCACCAACACCCTCGAGCTGGCCCTGGCCGGTCTGCCCTCGCTGGTGCTGTTGCCCCTGCACAAGCCGGAGATGCTGCCGCTGGAGGGCATCTGGCACTGGCTCCTGAGCCTGCCGGGGGCCCGGCCCTTCAAGCAACAGTTTGTGCGGGGCCTGGTCTCGCGCATTCCCCACCTGGCCCTGCCCAACCAGTGGCTGGGCGAGCGGGTTTTCCCGGAGCTACGCGGAGTTTTTAGACCTACCGAGGTCGCGGTGGCCGGGTTGGAACTGCTGGCCCCCCAGCGGGCCCAGGAAGTCCGGGCCAAACTCGAGCGCCTCGAGGCACGGCCCGGAGCCGATAAGCTGGTGGCGTATGTACTGGCTAACTGCTGATGTGGATTTTTTGCATGGGTGATTTTCCTGCCATAAGTGGTCTGGTAACAAACTAACCGGGATGCCTCCAATGAACCTGACTTCTGCCCTTGACTTCCTACGGTCATTCCGAGACGTGCGCAGTGGAACGGGGAATCTGTTGCGGCAGGGGTACAGTGAATACAGTGGACTGTACCGCAGCAGTTTTCTCACTTCGCCTCGCTATGTTCGGAATAAACGGGAAATAAAGTCTCCAGAGCGCCAAGCTGTGAACCCCCCATCGCCCTGTTCCCTGTTTCCTGTCCCCTCTACATGAACCTCCTCCGCCTATTGCGCCCCTTTCTGCCCCACATCCTGCTGGCGGCAGGGCTGGCGGTCTTGCCCGCTGTGGCCCAGGCCTGGCTGCCGGGCCGGGTGGTCAAGCCGCTTTTTGACCAGATACTCGCAGGGCAGTTTGACCGTTTGGGCGAGGTACTTGGGGCGGGGGCGGCCCTGCTCTTGTGGCTGGTGGTGAGCGGGTATGTGCTGGAAGCCTTTTTGGGCTACCTTTCGGTCAAAATGCCGGCGGTCTGGCGGGAGCGGGTCTTCGAGCACCTGCTCAAGACCCACCTGATGGCCCTGCCGACCTCGTCCGGTGGGCTGACCGGGCGGCTCATTGCCGACCTGAAGGAGCTGGAAGGTTTTCTGTTCTATAGCCTGGGGGGGCTGCTGGTACAGGGGATTTTGCTGCTGGCTCTGCTGACCCAGCTCCTGCTGCACTATGCCCAGCTCACCCTGTATTTACTGCTGGTGCTGCCCCTCATGGCCCTGCTGCTGGGCTGGCTGGGGGCCTGGGTGACCCATTACAGCCGCCGTACCCAGGCGGCACTGGAGCGCCTCGCAGGGCGCATGGCCGAGGGCTTTGGCCGCCTGGAACTGATTCGGGCCTTGCACCTGGAGGACTTTGCCCTGGCCCGGTTTCGCCAGAGCAACCGGCAGCAATACCGCCTGGGGCGCACCCGCAGCCTGATTGGGGCCTTGAACCTGCCCCTGGGGCAGCTTGCCACCACCTTGCTGCTGGGCCTGCTGCTTTTTCTGGGGGTGGGGGCTGTGCAAAGGGGCGAGATGACCCCTGGCGACCTGACCGCCTTCCTGACCTTGCTGGCCCTGGCCATTGCCCCCTTACAAATTTTGAGCCGGGTGGGCACCGGGTTCGCCCAGGCTGAAGGGGCGGCGGCCCGCGTGGTGGAGCTGCTGAACCTACCCCAGGCACCCCCTATGGGTAAGCTGCGCCCCGAAACCCTGGAGGGGAGGCTCGAGCTTCGCCATCTGAGCTTTAGCTACCCTGGCAGTACGGCCACCCTGCAAAACCTGAACCTGCGCCTGGAGCCCGGCTCTTTCACCGCTATAGTGGGCCCCTCGGGGGCGGGCAAAAGCACCCTTTTGCGGGTGTTGCTGGGCCTTTACCCCCCGAGTGAAGGGCAGGTTTTGCTGGACGGACGCGAGCTGCAAAGCTACGATTCGGCCTGGCTGCGATCCCGCATGGCCTGGGTGCCCCAGGAACCTCTGCTCTTTGCCGGAACCGTACAGGAAAACCTGGCAGTGCTGGCCCCAGGCGCAAGCCCGGAGACCATGCAAAAAGCCCTGCAAACCGTGGGCCTCTACCCCGAGGTGGATCTGCCCACTCTGCTGGATGATGAAGGGGGCGGGCTTTCGGTGGGGCAACGGCAGCGCCTGGCGATTGCGGCGGCGCTCCTGCGCGAGGCCAAAATTCTTTTGCTGGACGAAATTACCAGCGCCCTGGACAAACAGAGCGAGGGACAGGTGGTGGCAGCCCTGGAAGCCGTTCGTCCGGGCCGTACCGTGATTGTCGTGGCCCACCGCCTTTCTACCGTCCAGCACGCCGACCAGATTGTGGTAATGGAGAATGGCTGCATTGCGGAACTGGGTACCCATGCGGAGCTGATGGCCCTTGGAGGGGTGTACGCGGGGCTGTGGAGGGGTTGAAATAAAAGATGTTTATGGTTGATGGTCTATAGTCTATAGCCAGGGGTAAAAGTCCAGCAGCAGGGCACTCACCCCCATGGAGGGTGGGTCGAAACTACCATAAACCGCTACCACTCGAGTTGAACCCCAGCCGTTGATCTACTTTCGAGCGCGACCTGCGACTTGAGACCTGTGACCTGCGACGAGCTATGGAGGAGACCATGCAGGAATACCTGAAAAAAGCCCGAGGGGGCCGGGTGGTACAGACCCCGTTCCTGGAGGCCGATGCGCTGGACGAGCTACGCCGACTGGCAAAGCAGGAGGGGATTTGCCTCGAGAGCTTTGGGGGCCTCCCACTGGCCTCCCGTCAGGTGGCGGTGCTGTTCCCCGAGCACATCCCGGCGGTGGCCGACCCTACCCTGGTGGTGTTTTTGCGCTTTGAGGGCGACCTCGAGGCCCTCGAGGACAGGCTACGCGGGCTGTTGGAGCCGGGCCTCCTGGGCGATCTGGAAGAAACCGCAGAGGGCTTTTTGCTGGCGACGCTGCCCAGAGGACTCAAAACCCTGGAGGCGGCTGGCGTGGAGGCCCAGCCCGCCTCCCCCGAACAGTTGCCCAAAACCCGCGAGCGCACCCGCAGCGTGGTGGTGCCCAGCCTGCGGGTGGACGTGGTGGGGGCCAAAGGCTTTGGGGTCTCGCGCACCTACTTTGCCCAGGGGGTCAAGGCGGGTAAGGTCAAGCTGCGGGGCAAAACGGCCTCGGCCAAGGACGAGCTGGCCGAAGGCGATGCCCTGCTGGCCGAAGGGCTGGGCAGCCTGGTGGTCAAGAGGGTGTTGGGCCAGACCAAGCGGGGGAACGTGAAACTGGAGCTCGAGGTTCGCCGATAGCGGCGAGTAGCTGATAGCCGATGGTCAATAGCCGATAGCCAAGCCAGGGGCATAGTCTATGGGGATTTACCAAGTCTCTGGTTTGATGAAGCGTCGAGATGGCTTCGTTGCTAGCCAGTGCTGCAACAACGAAAAAAATCCCAGCGTCCGAGCGAGGAGGCTGCAGGCCGATAAAGCAATCCAGATAGAGAACCTATCAACAAATGGGCTCGAGCGGGTTTTTACCCATGCCCTGTGATGCCTGTATGTTTTTGCAATGGTGCACTATTTTTGCACTGGGAGTTTTTCCCGTAGCCAGGCCGCAATGTCGTTGGAGATTTGCTGGGCCAGCGGATCCAGAAGCATATCGTGCTGGCTGTTGTAGGAGCGATACTCCTTGTGGGGGCCGCCGATAAGGTCAAAATAGCGACGCACTGCCTCTTGGGGCACGGTGTCGTCCTGGGTGGCCTCGAGCACCAAAGCAGGCGCCCAGACCCGCGGCAGCAGTTCCGGCACGCGCTGCTGGAGGGCAATCAACTGGGCCAGCGCCCTGGTGGGAAAGTTGGGGTAGTTGGGGCTTTGGGCGCGTCTTTTGGCCTCTTCGGCAGGGTCGGTGCTGAAGGCCCAGGGTTTGATGAAGTGGAGCCAGGGGGCCAGGTAGGCTGTGCGGTTCTTCAGCCCCAGGGCAGGGGCCAGGGCTACCAGCGCGGCGGTTTTGTGCTCGGCGGCCAGCCAACCCGCCAGCAGCCCTCCCATGGAAAGCCCCACCACCGCCCTGGGTTCGGGTAGCGCCAGGTAGGCTTCACGGGCTGTTTGCAGCCAGTCCTGCCAGCGCACGCCCCGCAGGTCTTCGGGTCGGGTTCCGTGGCCGGGGAGGGTGGGCTGGGCTACGTTGAAACCGGCCTTTCGTAGCGTCTCGGATAGCGGCCCCATGGTCAGGATGGGATGGGAGGTAAAGCCGTGCAGCACCAGTACGTTTGACATCTACTCCAGCTTATCGCAAAGAAAGGTTGGCAGGCAGGCCAGAAGTATAGAACTCAGGCTCTTATCATTTGCCTGAGCATCGTCGTTTCAACCCCTCACCCGGCGACAGCGGTTACCGCCAGAATTGTTTTATTTGGCAGAAGGGGCGCCAAACTAGCCAGCGCTGTCGCCACCCTCTCCCGCAAGGGGAGAGGGAAAGGGGAAAACGATAAAAGCCTGTATAGAACTGTCGGTGAACCTTACAAACCGCTGGGGTGTGGTTAGAATGGGTTTGCGATGCGAAATAGCGTCGGTCAAAACGGACAGTAACACCCACGGAGGGGTATTGTGCTCAGCGGCAACCTGGCGGAGTTTCCCCTTTTGCGGCTCCTGGAGACCCTGATGGGCACGGCCAGGGGCGGGGCTTTGTTCATTGAGCACCCCAACTTCTTGGGTCGTATCTATCTGTCTGGGGGGCATCCGGTTCATGCGGAAGCGGGTTCGCTGCGGGGTTTGGAGGCCCTCGAGCTCCTGGCGGGCGTTCGCTCCGCGCCGTTTCGTTACGAGTCCGAAACCCAAGCCCAGGAACAGAGTATTGAGCCCAGCCTCGAGACCCACCAGCTCATTCTGCACCAGTTTGAAGCCTGGGAGGAGATCAGCCTACCCGATAACTGGGGCCTGAACCTCAGGGGAAAGGGGGCTCCGGAGAAGACCAGGCTAAGCCCATTGGAGCTGGCAGTGCTAACCTACGCACAGGGGCAGAGCATTGCAAAAACCCTTATGAACCCGCGTCTTTCCCCCCTCGAGACTGCCCAGGTACTCAGCAAGCTGTTGCGGCTGGGTCTGCTCGAGGCCCGGCTGTATCTGGAAATCAGACCCGAACCCCTGGTGGTACTCTCTTTATACGGCGGAGGGCAGGGGGTGGCTGTGATAGACGAAGATTTATATGCCCAGTGGCAGGGTTTGCTAGGCGGCCCGTTTCGGGTGCGGCTGCGTACCAAGCACCAGGAGACCACCCTGCGCCCCGAGCCTCGCATTAACATGCAAGGCCGCCTGGGGCTCTTCGAGCACGATTTGCGCCAACTGCGCCTCAGCCGGGGGATGCCGGTAGAAGCCTGGCCTGAAGCCGGGTAAACAAGGGCAAGCTATGGATATTCTTGCGCTAAACGATTTTGTCAACCGAGCAGTCTACGGCGAATGGATGATGCTGGTCTTCATCCTGGTGGGTCTGTATCTGTCGTTTCGCGCTGGCTTTCCCCAGTTCAGTCGGCTGGGCATTGCCCTGCGCGAGACGTTCGGGGCCATCCGGGAGCGCTTCCAGAGCTTCGGAGGTCAGATCACGCCCTTTCAGGCTGCCATGGTGGCCATGTCGGCCACCATCGGAACCGGCCACATCATCGGGATGGTGGGCGCCGTGCTAATCGGTGGGCCTGGGGCAGTGCTGTGGATGTGGGTTGCCTATCTGGTGGGCATGGCCACCAAGTTTGCCGAGGCTGTCCTGGCGGTTCATTTCCGCCGTCAGTACACCGATGGTTCGGTTATGGGCGGGCCCATGGTCTATATTCGCTATGGCCTGGGCAGGCGGTTGGCCTGGTTGGCCGGGCTATTTGCGCTATTTACAGCCATTGCCGCTTTTGGTATTGGTAACCTTTCGCAGGCGGGTGCGGTGGGTGCTGCCTTCGCACAGGAATTCAACGTGCCTCCGGCCATCACCGGCTTGCTGGTAGCCCTGCTGGTGGGGGTGCTGCTGGCTGGCGGCATTCGCCGAGTTGCCCGCTTTGCCCAGGTAGTGGTACCGCTCAAGCTACTCCTGTTTCTGGTGGGGATGCTGCCCCTGCTCTTGCTTCACCTGGGGGATATTCCCGGTGCGCTGGCCCTGATTGTCTCCTCAGCATTGAGCTTTCAGGCTGCGGCGGGGGGGGCTGCTGGGGCTGCTGTGTCGCTTGGCCTGGCCGAAATCCTCAAAGCGGGCGTTGGACGGGGCATTTTTGCCAACGAAGCAGGGCTGGGCTCGGCAGCCATAGCCCACGCCCAGGCCCAGGTAGACCACCCGGTGCGGCAGGGCTTCTGGGGCCTGACCGAGATGCTCGTGAGCCTGGGCGTAACCACCCTGATGGCCCTGACCTTTATTGCCAGTGGCCTCTGGCAGCGCTTTTTGGGGGGCGACCGGGTAGAGGCCGCCCGCTTCTTGTTTGCCGAACATCCGCTGGGGGTGGCCGTACTTGGGCTGATGCTGGCTATTTTCGCCCTGGGAACCATGGTTTCCTGGGGCTTTTATGGCGAGGAAGGGGCGGCCTATCTGTTTGGCGAGGGCATCCGCTGGCCCTACCGCCTGACCTTTGTGGCCTTTGCTTTTGTGGGGCCGCTGGGGGGTCTGGCGGCCCTGACCAGTGTGGCCGATACCCTGAACGGCCTGATGGCCATCCCCAACCTGATTGCCCTCCTGGCCCTGGGGGGGCTGGTGGGGCGGCTGGTGCGGGAGTTCTTCGGCGGTATGCCCTGGCAGCCCCCCGAAGAAGATTGAGAAGGGTTGAAGCCTGAGGTTATAGGCTGAATGCTAAGTACACGACAAAAGCCTGAAACAGTTGTCCAGGTCGCGTCTTTTAGCTGGCAGGAAGAACAGGATCTGGCGTAAGAAGTCCAGGCCTCTGCGGAATGGGCTTCCTCCATCTGGCTTGTGCGCTTATCTGCCTCAGGGCAACAGGGCTTTTCGGATAGGCTCTTAGTACACGACAAAACTTCCTTCGTGTGCTACCTCATAACTCCACCCCGGCCATCTTCAAGAGGATGCGGCTGCGAATGAGGTTGTGCACCAGAAGGATGAGGTTGACCCGAGCCACCAGCCCCCAGTAGGAGCGGGCTTCTACCCTGTGCAACCCCAATGACCGCACCATTACACTGAACCGGGTCTCGATCCAGTTGCGCAGCCCCCCCATCCAATCCTTCCACCCCGTCTCCACCACCTTCCCTCCCCTAAGCCGGAAGGGAGGCGTCTGAACCCCCTGAACCCACCGGAAGCCCCGATCCCCCAAGACCGCGGGCAGGTCGGCTACCAGCTCCCTCCCCCAGGTCTCCCGGGCGTTCCCGGGAAGGAGGGCATAGCGGAAGAAGAGACCCCGCTCGTTCATCACCACGTACCCGCCGGAAGGCGCGGGTGAAGGTGCGAGTCTGAGCTAAGGGCTCGTTGGCGAAGAACTCCACCATGCACTCGCCCACGCCGATCAGGTCCAGCGCCTTCATACCACCCCCGCTTCCTCCAGCGCCCGGCGGGTAGCGACTTCGATGGCAGCCCAGTCGCCGCCCTCGAGCGCGCCCCTGGGGAAGAGGTTGGAACCCAGTCCTACCGCCAGGGCCCCGGCCTGCAGGTAGGCCGGAACCTCGGCGGGCCTGATGCCGCCCGTGGCCAGGATCTGGAGGTTGGGGAAAGGCCCCAGCAGATCCTTGAGGTAGCCCACGCCCCCGCACGAGCCGACGGGGAAGAGTTTGATCACGTCGGCCCCCAGGCCCTTCGCCCGCGCGACCTCGCTGGGGGTGAGCACGCCCGGTACGTAGGGCACGCCCACTTCGCGCGCGAGTTCCAGCAAATCCTCGCCCAGGTGGGGGCTGACCAGGAACCCCGCGCCCGCCTCGAGCGCTGAGCGCCCCTGCTGCGCGTTCATCACCGTGCCCGCACCCAGCAGCACGCCCTCGGGCAGTTGCTCGCGCAACTCGCGCATGGCCTCGAGCACCCCTGGGGTAGTGAAGGTGAGTTCGATGGCCCGCAGGCCGCCTCGAGCCGCCGCCAGCGCGGCCTCCACCGCACCGGGGACTGATGGGGCCCGCAGCACCCCCACCACCCGAACCTGGGCCAGCACGCGACTGAAGTCCTGAACGCTCATCTCCCTCCTAGCGGGCCATCTAGCCCCCGTCCACCACCAGGATGGGTGAGAATTTGATATTAGACCAACCTCAGTAAGCCAGAAAGCCTCCGTCCACTACCACCGCCTGACCTGTGAGGTAATCGGCCTCCTCCCCGCATAGAAAAGCGCCCACTCGGGCAATATCCCGAGGCTCCGCCCAGCGACCTAGGGGTATGCGGTTGGTAATGGGCTCATAAAAAGCAGGATTCTGCCAGACCGCAGCGGTAAACTCGGTTTTGACGTAGCCCGGACAGAGAAGATTGACCCGAATCCCCAAAGCAGCCCATTCCTTAGCCAAGGCCCGGGTCAGCCCCAAAAGACCGGTTTTGGCCGTGGCGTAAGCCGGTATGTGAACCGGCCCTCCCCCGCTAAAGGTGGTCACCGAACCGATGAAGAGGACGCGCCCCCAACCCGTTTGGGCCATATAGGGTGCTGCAGCCTGCGCTAGAAGAAAGGCCACATCCAAGTGAAGGTACATGACCCGTCGCCAATCTTCATAAGAAAGCTCCAGAGCTGGCTTGCGTATGTTGAGGCCTGCCGCGTGCACCAACACATGTAAGGCTCCAGCTTGGGCCAGAACCTGACGCACCGCCTCCTGAGGCGGCCGCTCGGTTAGGTCAAGCGGGACGGCAAAAGCCGGTAGATCGCGGGCTTGGAAAGCTTCCACCGCTTCGCTAGGATTGCGGCTTACGATCCCCACCCTGAAACCTCTGAGCAAAAGTTCCTCGGCCAAGGCCCATCCGATGCCCCGGCTCCCTCCGGTAATCAAAGCTACCCGCTGCATAAGCCTTACCCCCAAAAGCCAGCTCAGCGCTCCACAACAAACCTACGCTTCAAGAAGTCCGCCAGTTCAGAATAGGAGGGAGCCCCCTCATAATCCCCCGGCACCGATACCACCAAAGCACCCAGGGCGTTGCCCAGCTCGAGCCGCTCTGCAGGCGGCCTACCCCACAAGAGCCCGGCCAGATAGCCCGCGGAAAAAGCATCGCCAGCCCCTACCGGATCGACCTCCTCGACCAAAAAGGCCTCCGCCTCCACCCAACAATCCTCCACCAAGGCCACCGCTCCAGAACGCCCCCGCTTGAGCACCACCTGCCTAGGGCCCAGAGCCTGAAGCTTCGAGAGAAGACCCTCCCCTTCTAAACCCCAAAGCCGGGCGTCTTCCTCGCTTAGGAAAAGACAATCCACTAAAGGCAGAGCCTCTTCCAGCCAGGCTCTTGCCGCCGCCTCTTCCCAAAGCTTGGCCCTGTAATTGACGTCTAGGCTGACTAAGGCACCTTGGGCGCGTGCCTCCTCTATCGCCCAGCGGGCAAAATCCGCCGCGCTGGGTGAGAGGGCTGGCGTAACACCGCTCAGATGAAAAATTCGGCAACCCTCTAGGTAAGCTGAATTGAAAGCTCCGGGGCCCATCCGAGAAGCCGCTGAGCCCTGACGATGGTAATGCACCCGTCCCCGCCCGCCGGGCAAGCGCTCGCGCAGGTACAGGCCTGTGGGCGCCTCAATCCGCCGCACCTGACCCACATCCACCCCTTCAGCTCGCAAGCGCTGGAGTACCAACTCCCCCAGCTCGTCCTGACCCAACCAACCTACAAACCCCACCCTAAAGCCCAAGCGGGCCAAGGCCACGGCCAGGTTGGCCTCTGCCCCACCAACGCGCAGTTCTAAGCAGGTCTGGTGGCGCAAGTACCCCGGCTGAGGAGCCAGAAGGAGCGCCATGGCCTCGCCTGCAGTCACCACCTCAGGCATGCCCGACCTCCAACGGCTGGCCGTAGCGCCGGCCCAGCTCGTTCAGCGCCTCAAGGGTAGCGGCTTCCAAAGGTATTCCATCCCGCAGACGTTCGGCCTTCAGAACCGCCTCCCGCTCCCCAGGCAAAAACACCTGCTGAAAACCTGGAGCCGGGGGAACAGCCTTCAGCTCAAACCAGAGCCGACGCATCCTCTCTACAAAAGCTTCACTTGATAGGAAACGGTTCGGATCCAGCGCCAAAAAGAGATGGCCCACGTTCTGGGGACGCGACCACTCGTCATACATCCGGCCCACCTCATGGGTGACCCCCGCCCCGGTGAGCACACCGGCTAAAATCTCTACCATCAAGGCCAAAGCGTAGCCCTTAGCCCCCCCTAGAGGCAGAAGGGCCTGCACTTGGTGGGGATCCTGAGTGGGGCGACCCTCCTCGTCCACGCCCCACTCGGGCGGAACGGTCTCGCCTCGAGCTCGAGCCAGAAAGACCTTACCCATAGCGGTCTGGGAGGTGGCCAAATCAACCACCAGCGGCCCTTGAGGAGTGGGAGCGGCAAAGGCTAGCGGATTGGTACCCAAAGCAGCCCGGCGCCCTCCATAAGGCACCACATCAGGCTCAACGTTGCTAAAAACCAGGCCCACGTATCCCGCTTCAGCCAACCGCTCTGCGTAAAAACCGGCCATGCCAAAATGGGTGCTGCGCTGCACCCCCACCGCCCCTATCCCATAGGCTTGGACCCGGCGCACAACCTCCCCTGTGGAGAAAAGAGCAACCCGAGGACCCAGTCCCAAGTCGCCATCGAGCAACCCCAAAGGTCCTTCATCACGAAGCCAGCGGGGCGCAGGACGAGGGTTGACCAAACCAGCCTCGAGCCGGCGAACGTAAATCGGCAACCGCACCAACCCATGGCTGGCGATACCTTTGAGATCGGCCTCCAGCAAGACTTGAGCAGTGGCCTGCGCCGAAGGTAGGTCGGCTCCAGCCGCCTGCAAAAGCCCTTCCGCCCAAAGCCTCAAAGCGTCAGCAGAAAACCTCATAGGCTCATTCCTCCATCAACAACAAAAGCCCCACCGGTAGCGAACGCTCCCTCGTCCGAAGCCAGGTATACCGCCAGGGCGGCTATCTCCTCTGGCCGACCCAGGCGGCCCAGAGGTTGGCGGCTGGCGAAAACCCGCAAACCCTCCTCTCCCCCTGCCCGCTCGCGCAAGGAAGGCGTATCCACTGTGCCCGGACAAAGAGCGTTGACCCGAATCCCATAGGGGGCTAGCTCGAGAGCCGCCGCTCGACTTAAAGCCACCAGCGCGGCTTTAGTGGAGGCGTACACCAAACGTCCCGGAACCGCCTTGAAGGCAGCTACCGAGGCCACGTTCAGAATGCAACCGCTTCGACGCACCTTCATCCCAGGTGCCGCCGCCTGCATAGCCCAAAAAACGCTCTTGGCGTTGAGCAGAAAAGCTTCTTCCCAGTCTTGATCAGTAGCTTCCAAAAGCCCCCCTGTGGGCACCATGCCCTGGGCGTTCACCAAACAGTCCAGTTCCTGCAAGCCCCTGACCAGATCGAAGAGTGCTTCTCGATCCCGGGCGTCTAGCTGCACAGCCCGGCAAACTCCCTCGAGCTTCTCAGGATGCAAGGTAGCGGCTGTAACCTCGGCCCCCTCATCCACAAAAGCCTTGACGATGGCCCGGCCTATACCTTGCCCTGCCGCAATCACCAGGGCTCTCTTCCCCGAAAGCTTCCCCATAAGCACCTCCAAAACCGCAAACCACAACCAGCCTCTAGAAGCAAAACGTCAAGGCGCTAAAAGAGCAAGCGCGGCAAGAAGGTCACAATCCCTGGAAACAGATAAACCAACAGCAAAACCAAGCAGACGGCCAAGAACAGCGGCCAGCCTTCACGTACATACGACTCTATGGAACAGCGCATTACTGAGCAGACCGAGTACATCGAAAGCCCAACCGGCGGGGTGAGCAAACCTAAGGCGCTGGTCATCACCATCAGAACGCCGAAGTGGACTAGATCCAAACCCAAAGCCTTGGCCGTAGGCACCAGAATGGGGGTAAGCAAGATGATCATCACCGTGGAGTCCAAAATGGTGCCGAGCAACAAAAGTCCCAGCAAAATCACCGCCAAGGCCACCCGGGGATCTTCAGCCAGGCCAACTAAGAACTGCGACAGCGCTTGTGGAACCATCTCCCACTTCATGCCGTAGCCGATCAAGGCCGAAGCCGAGATTAGGAAGGCCACCATGCCGATGTCGACCACCGAGTTCCGGAAAGCCCTCGCCACCCGCTCCCAGCGCAGCTCCCGGTAGATGGCTCCTACCAGCAGGGCGTAAACCACTGCCGCCGCCCCCACCTCGGACGGTACGAAAACTCCCGTGCGCAAGGACAGGAGGAGTAGGATTGGAAAGAGTACCGCCCAAAGGCCGCCCCAAAGGGCCTCCAAGGTCTCTCGTGCTGAGGGACGCTGGGGTAGTTCGGGCTGATAGCCTCGCGCTCGAGCCAGCACCGCCACCACTACCATGTAGGTCAGGGCTAATAGCGCGCCAACCCCGATTCCTCCGGCAAAAAGCTGGCCGATAGACACCTGCCCGATGCTTCCATAAAGGATAAGGCCAATGCTAGGCGGTATGGCCACCACGATAAGCCCGCTAAAACCCTGAAGGGCCGCCACAAAGGCGGCGCTGTAACCCCGGCGTACCATCTCTGGCCCTAAAATGCGGGCCTGCATGGTGGCATCGGCGATGGCCGAACCGGAGACCCCACCCATCAGTAGGCTCAAGACCACACTAACCTGGGCTAGGCCACCGCGCATATGACCGGTCAGCACGCGGGCCACCTGGAGCAGGCGACGGGTCACCCCCAGCTCATTCATTAAGTTGCCCGCCAGGATAAAGGTAGGTATGGCCAGCAGCGAAAAGTTCTGTGTCTCCGAAAGCAGGAGCTGTACCGGCATGGTCAAGGGCAGGCTGGGCTGCTGGAGAAAAAAAACAAGCCCGCCTACGGCAATGGCAAAGACCACCGGCATACCGAGCACTAGAAGGAGCAGAAAAACCCCCAGGCTTAGGAGCATCCGAACCCCCGCCAGGCGCGATAAGCCCGCTTTAGACGCCCTAAAGTGGTGGCAAGCAGAAGCAAACTGCCGGCGCTTACACTAAGAGTCACCCAGGTGTAGCTGAAACCGGGAATGCCCTGGAAGCTGCGAAAACGGGTCAGGTAAGCCATCTGCAAGCTGAAATAGAAGAGAAGAACCAAAAAGAAGGCTATGAGGACAAGGTTAAGCATCAGCAGAACCTGCTGCTTTTGGGGAGAGAGGCGACGAACTAAGAGTTCAACCGCCAGATGACGGTCTTTTCGTAAAGCCATATCCGCACTGAGAAACACGCACCAAGCAAAAGCAAAGGTGGCCAAATCCATGGCCCAGTCCAACGGCCTTCCTAGAAAACGGGCTACCCCACCCAGGAAGACCACTGCCACCGTAAGGGCTAGGAAGGTCTGGGCTAGGCCTTCCTCGAGCCTCACCCAGCTCTCGCCTAGCGTTCTGGAGCTCTTTTCCATGAGTTCCTCCGCAAACGGGGCCCTCGAGGAGCGAGGGCCCCTACAGACTCACCCGCTTGCTAACGCGCCAGACCAAGCTGGCTGTAAATGAGCCTGCGCACTTCAAAGATGCCCAGTCTCTGGTAGGCCGAAAGCCCAGCCTGCTGGAAAGGCGCCAGGTTGATATCGCTTACGATAATCATACCGCGGCGCTGGATTTCCTGTTTGATGCGGGCCTCATTTTCTTCGATCTGCCGAGAAACAGCCTGACCGGCGCGGCGACACTCTTCGGTGAGGATGTTACGGTAGCCCAACGGCAAACGACGGAACCAAGCTTCACCCACCACTTGGAAGTTGATAAGCAGGAAGTGCTTAGTCTCGTTCACATAACGAACCACTTCCCACAGGCTCATGTCGGGGATGTTGGCGTAAACCAGCTCCGCTCCGTCAATGGCTCGCTGCTGCAAGGCGCTGTAGATCTCACCAAAGGGCAGGGCTACGGGCGTAGCACCTAAGGCTCGCACCGACTCCTGCCAAACCGGTGCTGGTGGCGTGCGGATGCGCAGTCCTTGTAGGTCTTGAGGAGAGCGAACAGGGCGGTTGGTCATAAAATGGCGATAGCCTTGCACCCAGTTGAAGCAAAGCACCCGGATACCATACTGATTGGCCAACCGGTCAACCCAGGTCTGAACAACCGGGAGGCGCAGCAACCGTTCAACCGTCTGATAGTTGTCCACAAAGTAAGGCCCGTTGAAAACCCCAAACTCTCGCACATAGTTGCCCAGCCTGGCCCCATCGGTGTTCTGCCCTACTGGAACCCCCTGGCGCAACTGCTCAATGATGTCCTCTTCTACCCCAAGCTGAGCGCTGTGGAAAACCAGGATCTGCAAGTCGCCGTTGGTTCGTTCAGAAACCCGCTGGGCCCATTGTTGTAAGGCCGCGTGATAGGGATGGCCTGGCCCCAGTACGTGGTTGTAACGCAACGTGTAGGTGGGCGCACCCCAGACCAAAGCCAGCGATAAGAACGCCAAACTCACCAAAAACCTAAGCATTTTGAACCTCCTTTCGTTTGTCCCAACATATAACACCTAGTTTCAAATAATGTCAACACGCGTTAGGATGGAAGCGGAAAGGGGCCTCCTTAATCCCATATAATGGGACTGATTGCGGAGGAGGTAGAGATGCGCGAAGCGCCACTCGAGTCTAGCCCGGCCACAAGCGTAGAGGGTGCCCAGACCCTGTTACGGGGACTCTCGCTATTGGAAAAGGTGGCCGAGGGCGTTCACGACCTGGAAAGCCTTGCCCGCACCCTAGCGTTACACAAAAGTACCGCTCACCGTATTCTGAGCGCCTTAGTAGCGGCAGGATATCTACGCCACGAACCCCGCCGGGGCTATCATCTGGGCCCCAAGCTGATCCGCTTGGGCTTCCGCGCCTACAACCAACTCCATCTGCCCGCCTTGGCTAGGGCCCACCTCGAGCGCTTGCGCAACGCAACACGCGAGACCGTTCACCTGGCCATCCTGGACAACCGGGAGGTGGTCTACATCGAAAAGATACCAGGCAAACGAGAGTTGCAGCTTGCCTCTCAGATAGGCGCCCGCTTTCCCGCCCAGTCTACCGCCCTAGGCAAAGCCTTGCTGGCCTGGCTGCCTAAAGAGCACCAACAAGCGATCTTTGTGCCCGGCCTGAAGCGCACCGAGCAAAGCATAGTCACGTGGCCGCTATTCGAGGCCGAACTGGAACACACGCGAACCCGGGGCTACGCCCTTGACCTAGAGGAAAACGAAGTAGGGGTGCGCTGTGTGGCCGCCCCCATCTTTAACGGCAACGGCGAACCAGTGGCCGCTGTCAGCATCTCCACCGCCGCGCTCTACCTGCCCGAAGAGCGCATTCCTGAAGTGGCCCAGCAGGTAATCGAAACCGCAAAACGCATCAGCCGCGAGCTTGGAGGATAAGCGCGTTGCCCTAAGTACACGACAAAACAGTTGTCCAGGTCGTGTCTTTTAGCTGGCAGGAAGAACAGGATCTGGCGTAAGAAGTCCAGGCCCCTGCGGAAAAGGCTGATCGGCTTACGACCGTGCTTCTTGATTTTGAGTTCTTTTTGCTCGGCCAGCCATTCACCAATCAGCACACATCAGACCAGCGCCAGACTGATCAGCGCTATCAGCTTCTCGATACGCTCAGGGTGGGTCAGGTGGGTATCCTCAAGGTTTAAGCCCCGGCTCTTCATGGCCGCAAAAAGGCATTCGATACCCCAGCGCTGTTTGTAGGCCGCCAGAGCCTGGGAAGGGTCGGCGTTGGTGGCTAGAATCAGCCACTCCTCCTTGAGCCGCATCCCCA
>NZ_JAGDFV010000018.1 GCF_017497985.1 Meiothermus sp. CFH 77666 | reverse complement strand
AGAACAAGCTGGGTTCGGCCAGAAAATGTACGACCAAAGCTTGGTACTGGAGTAGTCGTCGCTGCAAACGGGTGCGTTCAGGTAGATGGGGGAAGCAGTCACCCAGGTTGGCGACCAGCCACAGGTAGAACCGGCGGAATGAGCCGCCTTTGAGGCTGAACATCAGCCCGATGGTGACCAACTCACTAAGGCTGAGCTTGGCTTGTTGATGTTCATGCTGTTCAGCCTTCGAACGCAGGGCATCGTCTACCCCAACGTACATCACCAAAGCAACGTCTTCCAGCGATAGAATGCATCTCGGGTCTGGCCGCATACACCAGACCCTATTCCTTTCTCCCGCTACTTTTCAACTAGCACCAGTGATTACTTAAGCTTCGACGGGCTCGAGCTTGGCCTCTCGAACGATAATCTGAGCCGGGTTGCCAATCGCGGTAGCACCCGGCGGCACCGGCTTGGTAACCACGGCCCCAGCCCCCACCTTGGCCCCATCCCCAACCACAATGGGCCCAAGCACTACCGCATGAGCCCCCAGCAACACCCCATTCCCTATGGTGGGGTGGCGCTTTTCTCTGGTAAAACCCGTACCCCCCAGCGTCACGCCGTGGTACATCATCACATCGTCGCCCACCTCGGCGGTCTCACCGATCACAATGCCCATGCCGTGGTCAATAACCACCCGGCGGCCAATCCGAGCGCCGGGGTGGATCTCGACCCCCGTGAGCATGCGGGTAAAGTGGGCCAGGATACGAGCTACAAATTTCAAATTGGCCTGCCAGAGCCAGTGGTTGAGCCGGTGCATCCACAAAGCATGCATGCCGGGGCTGAATAGAATAGCCTCGAGCGCACCCCGGGCAGCAGGGTCTCGCTCGAGCACTGCCTGTACATCCTCTTTCAAGCGTTCTACCAGACCTCTCATGCCCACGCTCCAACCTGCGGATCTACCCCCAACGCTACCAGCCTAGCTTGCTTACTCGCTAGAAGCTGTGGGCGTACAACACTATTGCAGATTTCGGCAGGTCTAAGCGCCAATGGATACATTCTCGAGATTCAGGTTGGTGTACACATTTTGCACGTCGTCAAGTTCTTCCAGCGCTTCTACCATGCGCAGCACCTTTTCAGCCTCTTCCTGGCTCAAGTTAATGGTGTTTTGGGGCACCATAGTGATCTCGGTGTCCTCCGGCTTGAAGCCTTTGGCCTTGAGGGCATTTGCAACCGCATAGACCTCCTGAGGGTCGGTGTAGATTTCCAGGCCCTGGTCGCTTTCTTGCAAGTCCAGCGCACCCGCCTCGATGGCCGCTTCCTGGGCGGCTTCAGTGTTGGGTTCAATCCAGATATAACCCCGACGGTCAAACTGCCACGAAACCGACCCCGTAGCCCCCAGGCTCCCCCCATGCTTGGTGAAAATGTGGCGCACTTCCGAGGCGGTGCGATTACGGTTGTCCGAGAGCGCGTTTACGATAACTGCCACCCCTCCCGGTGCATACCCCTCGTAAACCACTTCCTCATACTGGCTGCCCTCATCGTCCCCGCCCGACAGGCGTTTCAGCAGCCGTTCGATATTGTCATTGGGAACATCGGCATCTCTGGCTGCTTCGATCAGATTGCGCAAGTTAACGTTGGCCGCGGGGTCAGCACTCCCCCCCGCCCGTGCGGCAGCCGCAATGAGGCGGAGGTACTTGCTGACGATTTTGCCTTTTTTGAGGTCGTTGGCAGCTTTTTTTCGCTTAATTTGTGCCCATTTGCTATGACCGGCCATAAATCACCGTTCCTTAGTATACGAGAGGTGCAAGGGAGCCCTGCTTACCCAGGCCGCCCCCCGCACCGCGCTCGTTCCAGACAACCTATTCTAGCGCTTAGACTCAGACCAAACCCTGCCGTGCTCTATAATGACCCTCATGCGTCGCGTTGTTGTCACGGGCCTTGGCCCTGTAGCCCCCAACGGCATAGGAGCCGAAGCCTTCCACAAAGCCCAGCTTGCCGGAAAGTCGGGCATCCGGCGGATCACCCAGTTCGATGCCTCGAGCTACCCCGTCCAGATTGCGGGTGAGGTAGACATTAACCCCGAAGAGTACATAGAAAAGCGGGAGCTTCGTCGCCTTGACCGCTTCACCCAACTGGCCCTGATTGCGGGGCATCTGGCCTTGCAGGACTCGGGGCTAGAACTCGAAAAAGAAGACCGCACCCGTATCGGCACCCTGATCGGCACGGGCATCGGGGGCATGATTACCTGGCAGGAGCAGAGCAAGGTGCTCT
Organism: Meiothermus sp. CFH 77666; assembly: GCF_017497985.1. Classification (NCBI taxonomy): domain Bacteria; kingdom Thermotogati; phylum Deinococcota; class Deinococci; order Thermales; family Thermaceae; genus Meiothermus; species Meiothermus sp. CFH 77666. The sequence goes on along the minus strand of NZ_JAGDFV010000018.1, from coordinate 73,249 downwards.
TCGAGAAGGGCGGCACCCGCCTCTCCCCTTTCTTCATCCCCATGATGATCGCCAACATGGCCTCGGGCCAACTGGCCATGAAGTACGGCTTCATGGGGCCCTCTTCCACGGTAGTCACCGCCTGCGCTACCGGTTCGGATGCCATTGGCAACGCCTTCCGGGTCATTCAACTGGGCGAGGCCGATGTGATGCTCACCGGCGGCACCGAAGCGGTGGTGACCGAGATGGCCATCGGCAGCTTTGGGGTCATGCGGGCGCTCTCGACCCGCAACGACGAGCCTGAAAAAGCCAGCCGCCCCTTCACCCAAAGCCGCGATGGTTTTGTGCTAAGCGAGGGGGCGGCGGTTCTGGTGCTGGAAGAGTATGAGCGGGCCAAGGCCCGGGGCGCTAAAATTTATGCCGAGCTGGTGGGATTTGGCCGCAGCGCCGACGCCCACCACATCACCGAACCGCACCCCGAGGGCGCCGGCGCAGCCCTGGCCATGCGGGCGGCCCTGAAGGACGCCAGGATTAGCCCCGAACAGGTGGGCTACATCAACGCTCATGGCACCTCCACCCCTGTGGGCGACAAGGCCGAGACCCTGGCCATCAAGAAGGTCTTTGGCGAGCACGCCTACAAGCTCTCGGTCTCGTCCACCAAGAGCATGATTGGGCACCTGCTGGGGGCGGCAGGGGCCATCGAGGCCATCGCCAGCGTTCAGGCGCTGGTGAGCGGGATTCTACCCCCCACCATCAACCTGGACGACCCCGACCCCGAGCTCGATCTGGATTATGTGCCAAACGTCCCAAAGGAAAAGCCAGTGGAGTACGCGCTCTCGAACTCCTTTGCCTTTGGGGGCATGAACGCCACGCTGTTGTTCAAGCGGGTTTGAGGGCTTCGCGTAGCTCAACTGGGCGCAGTTATCGCAAAGCGATTTGCTGCCCCCTGTCTTTGCATTTCAAAACGCAAAGCGCACAGCCGGAAATCGCTTTAGAATCGGGGCATGTCCATTCAAGTGCACTTCCCTGCCCTGGCCAGCGGCTTTAGCTTTCTCGACAATGCTGCAGGGGCACAGGTGCCCCGACAGTGCATCGAAGGCATCAGCCGGTTTCTTTCGACCTCGAGCTGCAACGTGGGCATGCCCTACCCCGGTTCCCAGGCCGCTACCCTGGTGCGCGAGCAGACCCGCCAACAGACTGCCGCCTTTTTCAACTGCAAGCCGGGCGAGGTAGCAATTGGGCCAAGCGCCACGGCCCTTACCTTCATCCTCTCGAGGGCCTTCTCCCGGCTCTTTGGTGAGGGTGACGAGGTGGTGATTTCCGAGCTCGAGCACGAGGCTAACGCCTCGCCCTGGCGCAACCTGCAAGAAAAGGGCGTACAGGTACGGGTCTGGAAAGCCCGCTGGGACGAGGGCGGCAGGCTGGAGCCCGCCGACCTGCGAGCCGTGATCTCGCCCAGAACGCGGCTGGTGGCCGTCACCTCGGCGGCCAACTCGCTGGGCACCACCCCGGACGTGGCCGCCGCCGCCGAGATTGCCCATTCGGTAGGGGCCTGGTGCATTACCGACCTGGTGCACTTTAGCCCCCACCACCTGCCCGACGTACAGGCCAGCGGGGTGGATATGGCCTTTTTCTCGGCCTACAAAGTGTTTGGGCCGCACCTGGCTTTCCTTTATGTGCGCGAGGAACTGATGGCCCGGCTACCCACCGACAAGCTGTGGTTCATCCCCGAGGACAGTCTGCTCAAGTTCGAGCCCGGCACCAACAACCACGAAGGGCTGGCCGGCTGGCTGGGCACCCTGGCCTACCTGCGGGACGAGCTGGGCGGAGGCCAGCCCGGGCGCGAGGGCTTGCAGGCGGCCTACCGGCGCATCGAGGCCCTCGAGCAGCCCCTGGTCGAGCAAGCCCTGGAGCGCCTGCAACAGATTCCGGGCCTGAAGCTCTACGGCATGCCCTCCCCCAAGGGCCGGGTAGGAACATTTTGCTTCAACCTGGAGGGCCAGCCCCCCTTCAGGGTTGCAGAGCAGCTGGCCCAGGTAGGGGTAGGGGTCGCGGCGGGGCACTACTACGCCACCATGCCCATGCAGGCCCTGGGGCTGTGGCCCGACGGGGCCATTCGGGCCTCCATTGCCCACTACACCACCCAGACCGACCTGGACAAGCTTATTGCCGGATTACAGGGGAGCGACTGAACTACACCTATTTATGGGCACAACGTCCAGACGGTGTCTTTATCCAACGTTAGCGAGCGGGTGAAGCGCAGGTGCCCTGGCTGGCCGGGCTGGGTGCCCTCGGCGCGTAGCTCATAACGGCCTTCGCGCAGGCTGGGGAAAAGCCTCGAGCCCCGCACCACCCCCACAAACTCGCCGTTGACGTAGAAAAATACGCTCTGGTTGGGGCCGGTGCACTGGTTTTGAATGATCAGGTCGAAGCGCCGCACCTCCGCCGTTGCGGGCGCACAGGCCGAAAAGGCCAGCAAAGAAGCAAGGCTCCAGAGTAGAACGCGCATCGCTGAGACCTTGATACCTCGAGCCAGAACAAAATACATGAGGGCTCACCGGGCGAACTACTCGCAAAGCCGCCAGACCTCATCTTTTTCCAGGCGAATGGTCTTGAAAAGCGAGGGACTGTTGCCCAGCACCGGTGTGGCCTTGTAGTCGGCGCTGCCAGCGGGCACCGAGAGGAAGGTGCGAGGCTCCCCCTGTACCTGACCCATAATCACGTTGTTGCGGTAGATGAAAACGGTGCGGTAGGTGCCCTGGCAACGGCTGTTGTCCACAGTCAGGTTGAAACTGCTCGGACGCAGCGCCCCCGGAGCGCAGGCCGACAATGCTACCGCCCATCCCAAAAGAAGCCAGTAAAGGCGCATGCCCATCACCTCCGTATGGCAGTATTCCACAAAATGCCACAGGTTTGTCGCAACCCTTGGGCCAAGCGTAGACTGAGCGCATGTTGTTTGAACGCACCCGCCTCGAGGCCCTCGAGGCCCAGAACCTGGCTCCCTATGCGGTCAAGTCTGGCGAGAGCCGGGGCCGCGAACACCCCGAGCCCGAGTCGCGCTACCGCACCCCCTTTCAGAAAGACCGCGACCGGGTCAACCATACCACCGCTTTCCGGCGGCTTCAGTACAAGACCCAGGTGTTCGTGAACTTCGAGGGCGACTATTACCGCACCCGCCTGACCCACACCCTGGAGGTGGCCCAGGTGGCCCGCTCTATCGCACGGGCGCTGGGGTTGAACCAGGAACTCGCCGAGACCATCGCCTTTGCCCACGACCTCGGCCACCCGCCCTTCGGCCACTCGGGCGAGGCCGTGCTGGACGGGCTGATGCAGGGGCACGGTGGCTTCGACCACAACCAGCAGTCCATGCGCATCGTGACCTACCTCGAGCAGCGCTATCCGGGCTTTCGGGGCCTCAACCTGTGCTGGGAGACCCGCGAGGGCATCATCAAGCACGAGACCCGCTACGACCTGCCCAACGCCGAGGGCTACGAACCCCATCTGCGCCCCAGCCTCGAGGCCCAGATTGTGAACCTGGCCGACGAGATCGCCTACAACGCCCACGACCTCGACGACGGCCTGCGCGCAGGGCTTTTGCAGCCCGGACAGCTTTGGGAGGTGGAGCTGCTGCGCGACCTTTTGGGCGAGCTGGGCCTGCACCAAGGCCGCTTCGACGAGATGGGCCGCCGGGTCTTCATCCGCGAGCTACTCGGGCTCATCATCACCGACACCATCCACGCCACCCATGCACTTTTGCAGCAGCACCGGATTGAAAGCCTCGAGGCCGTCCGCCACCATCCGGCCCCCCTGGCGGTTTATTCGGAGGGCCTAACCCAGCAGCTCAACCAACTGCGAGAGTTCCTCTACGCCAACTTTTACCGCCACTATTACGTGGTGCGGCAGGTGGGCAAGTCGCGTTTTGTGCTGGAAAAGCTCTTCGAGGCCTACACCCACGACCCCGCCGTCCTGCCCCCCCAGGTTCAGCAAGCCAGCGAGACCGAGGGCATCTACCGTGCGGCCTGCGACTACATCGCCGGCATGACCGACCGCTTTGCCCTCGACGAGTACGCCCGCCTCTTCGAGCCGGAGTTTCATCGCTAAAAGCGTGGTTCAGGCCAGAAGCTGAGGGCTCAAAGGCTTTCAAGATACACCCCGAAGAAGTTTTCCCGCCCTCAACGCTCGACCCTCGACCTAAAGCGGCTTCGTTGGCTGAAGCGATGCAACCTTACGCCCTCATACCCAATCCACCTGAACCCCTTGCCTTCTCCCCTTGCGGGAGAAGGTGGCGACACCCCGCCAGCAGTATCGGAAAGTGTTGACAGAAACGTCATTAGCTGCGCCTGGGGTGTTGCCGGATGAGGGGGGTGCGCGTGCCTCTTCAAAGATACTTTCCAGGTGAAGCTGGTATCACCTATTCAACGCATTTGCGGCAGAAACTATACAAAGCGTCATATTTGCAGAGTAGACTGAAAGGGTGGACAACCTCGAAAGTTATTATCAAAGCCGCTTTGCGGCCCGAACCCAGCGCATCCAGGCCTCGACCATCCGTGAAATCCTGAAGCTCACCACCCAGCCGGGTTTCATCAGCTTTGCCGGGGGGCTGCCTGCCGCCGACCTGTTCCCCATCCAGCGCATCGGGGAGGCCACCCAGAAGGTGCTGGCCGAGCACGCAGACAAGGCCCTTCAGTACAGCACCACCGAGGGCTACCTGCCCCTCAGGGAGTGGATTGCAGGCCGGATGCCCGGCGCCAGCGCCGAAAACGTACAGATTGTCTCTGGCTCGCAGCAAGGGCTCGACCTGATCGGGAAGGTTTTCATTGACCCTGGTTCGAAAATCCTGGTCGAAGCCCCCACCTACCTGGGGGCGCTGAGCGCCTTCAACCCCTACGAGCCCCTGTACATCTCGGTCGGCATGGACGAGGAGGGGCTGCGGCTGGAGGAGCTCGAGGCCGCCCTCGAGGCCCACCGCTTCAAGTTCATGTATGTGCTGCCCACCTTCCAGAACCCCTCGGGCCGCCTGATGGGCTTGGAGCGGCGCAAGGCCATTGTGGCGCTGGCCCGAAAGTACCAGACCCCCATCCTGGAAGACGACGCCTACGCCGAACTCTACTTTAGCGGCCAACCCCTTCCCACCCTCTACGCCCTCGACCAGGAGCTGGGGGGTGGCAATGTGATTTACCTCTCCACCACCTCCAAGACCCTGGCCCCAGGGCTGCGGGTAGCCTGGGTGGTGGGGCCCAAGCCGGTCATCCAGAAGATTGTGTATGCCAAACAAGGGGCTGACTTGCACTCTCCCACCCTGAACCAGATGCTGGTCTACGAGCTGGTACAAGACGGGGCGTGGTTCCAGGCCCAGATTAGCAAGATTCGCCAGACCTACCAGACCCGACGCACCTGGATGCTCGAGGCCCTGCAAAAGTACATGCCCGAGGACATCGGCTGGATTGTGCCGCAGGGGGGCATGTTCTTCTGGCTCACAGCCCCCCAGGGCCTCGATAGCCTCGAGCTACTCAAGCAGGCGGTGGAAGAGAAGATGGCCTTCGTGCCGGGCCAGCCCTTCTACGCCGACGGCAGCGGCCAGAATACCTTGCGACTTTCGTACTCGAGCGCCACCCACGAGCAGATCGATGAAGGCATCAAGCGCCTGGGCCGGGCGGTACACAAAATGCTGGGGCGGGAGCCGGTGGTGTAGCTTGTAGTATTTGAGCATCAATTGTCGGGAAGGGAAAGGTTTGCCGCCCGATTTGTGCGTGTAATACACTAATGTAAAGTTTGCTGCTCAGGCAGCAGGAGCGCAGCCTCCGGCAGCTGCAAGGGTGGAGACGGTCAACGGTCTCCGCTCTTTGTTGTGTCAGGGTAGACTATGCGGCGTTACGATCGCTCTGGAGCTCGAGTATGACAGTTGCGGTAATATCGGCTTTTTTGGGTGCCCTGCTGGCACCCCTTGCGCACCGCTGGCTGGGCAGCCTGGCGGGCTGGGGGTTGGCCCTCTTGCCCCTGGGCCTTACGCTGTACTTCGCCAGCCTGCTGCCTACGGTAGTGGCGGGCCACACGGTGCGGCACAGCGCGGCCTGGGTGCCCACCCTTTCGGTCAACTTTTCCTTTTACCTGGACGGGCTTTCGCTCTTGTTTGCCCTGCTCATCACGGGCATCGGCACCTTAATCGTGATTTACACCGGCGGCTACCTGAAGGGTCATCCCGACTTAGGCAAGTTTTACCTGATCCTTCTGCTCTTCATGGCCTCCATGCTGGGGCTGGTGCTGGCCGACAACATCGTGACGCTGTTTGTGATGTGGGAACTCACCAGCCTCACCTCCTATCTGCTGATCGGGTTCAACCACACCGAGTTCCGCTCGCGCCGCGCCGCCACCCAGGCCCTGTTTGTCACGGCAGGCGGAGGGCTGGCCCTGCTGGCCGGGCTCATTCTGCTGGCGGGCATGGGCGGTTCGTGGGAGATTTCCGAGCTGCTCACCAAGGGCGAGGTGCTGCGGGAACATCCATGGTACCTGGGTGCGCTGGTACTGGTGCTGGTGGGGGCTTTTACCAAGTCGGCCCAGTTCCCCTTCCATTTCTGGCTCCCCAACGCCATGGAAGCGCCTACACCGGTCTCGGCCTACCTGCACTCGGCCACCATGGTCAAGGCCGGCGTGTACCTGCTGGCCCGGCTTCAGCCTGCCCTGGGCGGCACCGAGGTCTGGAGCAGCACCCTGATGGCCTTTGGGCTGGCCACCCTGCTCACCGGGGCCACCCTCACCTTCCGCCACACCGACCTCAAGCGGCTTCTGGCCTACTCCACGGTAGCCGCGCTGGGGGCCCTGGTCTTTGCCATCGGGATGGTACCCCTCACCAGCTACTACGGGGCGGTAGGCTTTGCCACCTTCCTGCTGGCCCACTCGCTCTACAAGGGAGGGCTTTTCATGGCGGCAGGGGCGGTGGATCACGAAGCCGGAACCCGCGATATCAACCAGCTTTCGGGCCTCTTTCGGGTGATGCCCATCACGGGGGTGGCGGTGGTGCTGGCCGCGCTGTCGCTGGCGGGGCTGCCGCCGGTGCTGGGCTTTATCGGCAAAGAGGTGCTGTATATGGCCTCGTTGCAGGCGGCCCCCATCTGGATGGTGGGTCTGGCGGTGCTGGGCTTTGCGGTGGGGGCCATGCTGGCCCTGATTCTGACCGTACCCTTTTTCCGCGGAAAGCCCCCCGCCGAGGTTCACGAGGGGCCTCCGAGCCTCTGGCTGGGGCCGCTGGTGCTGGCGGGGCTGGGCCTGCTGGTGGGGTTGTTCCCAGGGCTCTACAACCCCCTGGCCGATGCCGTAGCCACGGCGGTCAAGGGCACCGCCACCACCTACCACCTGAAGCTCTGGCCGGGGTTCAACCTGGCCCTGCTCCTGAGCCTACTGACGGTGGCGCTGGGGGTGGGACTGTATTTCCTTTACCCGCGCCTCCAGGCCTGGATGGCCCAAGACCCCGTGCCCGGCCCCGAGAACGCCTATGTGGCGCTGCTGCGCGGGCTGATGGGGCTGGCGGCTCGAGCCGAACGGCTCCTGCAAAGCGGCTCGCTGCGGGCCTACCTGGTCTGGGTGTTTGGGGGCCTCTCGGGGCTGGTGGGGCTGGCCGTGGTGCAAAGCGGCACGCTGCCCTGGCCCAGCCAGACCGCTGCGGTTAACCCGGCCAAGGCGGTGCTGATGGCCCTGATGCTGCTGGGGGCGCTCCTGGTATTGCGGCTGCGTTCGCACCTGGGCATGGTGGTGGTGGTGGGCATTGTGGGGGCCGGGGTGGCCCTCTTGTTCTTGCTGCAAAACGCCCCCGACCTTTCGATTACCCAGTTCCTGGTCGAGACCCTGACCGCCATCCTGATTGCCCTGGTGTTGCTGCAAATCCGCAGCATCGGCGAGGTGCCCAGGGGCCGCTGGCTGGACAAGGCGGTGGCACTCGTGTTTGGAGGTATCGTGACCCTGCTGATGCTGGGGATGCTCACAGAGCCGATGGAGCTGCACCTGAGCAACTTTTTTGCCGAGAAAAGCCTGCCCGAGGGCTTCGGGCGCAACATCGTGAACGTGATCCTGGTGGACTTCCGGGGGCTGGACACCTTCGGCGAGATTACCGTGGTGGGGCTGGCCGGTCTGGGGGTCTATGCCCTCTTGAAGCGCCTGCGCCGGGAGGGAAAGCCATGAACACCCTCATCCTGAAAACCACCTCGAGGTTCCTCTTCACCCTGCTGCTCTTGCTTTCGGTCTTCTTGCTGCTGCGCGGCCACAACGAACCGGGCGGAGGCTTTATCGGGGCGCTGGTGGCGGTGGGGGCCTATGCGCTCTTTGCCCTGGCCCACGGGCTCAGCGCCGCCCGCAAGCTGCTGCCGCTGCCCCCCCTGCGGCTGGTGGGGTGGGGGTTGCTGGTGGCCCTGGTGAGCGCGCTGGTGGCCTTCTTTGTGGACAAACCGCTCATGACCGGCGTCTGGTTCAGCCTGTTCGGCGTGAAGATTGGCACCCCGGTCATCTTCGACATCGGGGTCTACCTGACCGTGTTTGGGGCGCTCCTGTCGGCCATTTTTGGCCTCGAGGAGACCGCCGACCGCACCCCCGAGGAGGCCCCCTGATGGAAATCCTGATGGCCTTTTTAGTAGGCGGCCTCACGGCGGTGGGGGTCTACCTGATGCTCAGGCCCCACCTGATCCAGTTTCTGATTGGCTTTCTGGTGCTGGGCAACGCCGCCAACCTGCTCATCTTTACCGCAGGCAGGCTGGGTAGTTCGTTCCCGCCGCTGGTACAGCCCAGCGGCACGGTGCTGGAGCCCATCGCCAACCCCCTGCCCCAGGCCCTGATCCTGACGGCTATCGTGATTGGCTTTGCCCTGGCGGCCTTTGGCATCGTGCTCTTTTTCCGGGCCCAGGCGGTGCTGCACACCCTGAACGCCGAGGCCATGCCGGAGACCCTCGAGGCCGCCCCCGCCCCCTCGCCGGTAGACGAGGTTCGAGAGGAGCGCACATGAGCTGGCTTCTGGTACTTCCCCTGCTAATCCCGCTTTCTACCGGTATCCTGTGCCTGGTGGTCGCCAGCCGCCCCGCCCAGCGGCTGTTGGGCCTGCTGGGGGCGCTGGGCCTGCTGGCCGCCGCCCTGGCCCTGCTCGTCCAGGTTCACCAGCGCGGCATCCAGGCGGTGCAGGTGGGCAACTGGCCCGCCCCCTTTGGCATCACCTTTGTGGCCGACCATCTCTCGGCCCTGATGGTGCTGATTACCGGCGTGGTGGCGTTGGTAGTGGCCCTATATGCCCTGGCCGAGGGCGACCAACCCCGCGAACAACTGGGCTACTACGCCCTCAGCCACTTGCTGCTCTTTGGGGTAAACGGGGCCTTCCTCACCGGCGACCTGTTCAACCTCTACGTCTGGTTCGAGGTGCTGCTGCTCTCCTCGTTTGTGCTGATGATTCTGGGCGGCAGCAAGGCCCAGCTCACGGGGGGGGTCAAGTACTTTGCGGTCTCGCTGCTCTCCTCGATTCTGTTCCTGGTAGCGGTGGGGCTCCTCTACGGCGCCACCGGAGCCTTGAACATGGCCGACCTGGCCACGCGGGTGGGCTCGGTTGCGCCGGGCTTGCTCTCGGCCCTGGCCATGCTCTTCCTGGGGGCTTTTGGCCTGAAAGCGGCGGTGTTTCCCTTCTTCTTCTGGCTCCCCGCCTCCTATCCGGCCCCGCCGGTGATGATCTCGGCCCTGTTTGCGGGTCTGCTGACCAAGGTGGGGGTGTACGCGCTCATCCGGGTCTTCACCCTGCTCTTTACCCAGGACACCGCCTTCACCCATACGGTGCTGCTCTGGGTGGCCGGGCTAACCCTGCTTCTGGGGGTGTTGCTGGCTCTGGCCCAGGGGGAGCTCAAGCGGCTGCTCTCGTTCCAGCTGGTGAGCCACATCGGCTACATGCTGATGGGCCTGGGCATCCTGAGCCCGCTGGCCCTGGCGGGCTCGGTGTTTTATGCCCTGAATCACATGATTGTGATCGCGGCGTTGTTCCTGCTGGCGGGGCTTTTGCAGCGCTTGCAGGGCACCACGGTGCTGGTGCGGATGGGCGGGCTCTACCGGAGCCACCCCTGGCTGGCGGTGCTCTTCTTGCTGCCGGCCTTCTCGCTGGCCGGGCTGCCGCCCTTCTCGGGCTTCTGGGCCAAGTTCACCCTGGTAGCAGCAGGCTTGCAGGCCGGGCAGTACGCCATCGTGACGGTGGCCCTGCTGGTGGGCCTCCTGACCCTGCTCTCAATGGGCCTGGTCTTTGCTGAGGCCTTCTGGAAAAACCCTCCCAAGCCGCTAAGCCCCTCGGCAACCCCGCCGGGGCTGGTGCTGCCGGTAGCGCTTTTGGCCCTGCTCACCCTGGGCATTGGGCTTTGGGCCGAACCGCTCCTGGGTCTCTCGCAGGCAGCGGCTCAGGAACTCCTCGAGCCCAACCGCTATATTGAAGCCGTACTGGGGGTGAGCCGGTGAGGGCCTTCGTGTACAACGTGGTGCTGACGGTGTTCTGGATGCTGGTGACGGAGAGCTTCACCCTCTCCAACTTCCTGGTGGGCTTTGCCATCTGCTTCCTGATTCTGCTGCTGGCCCGCCCCCTCTTCGATGCCCCCTCGAGGCGCTACTTCACCCTGGCCTGGAAGCTCCCCCGCTTTGTGGCCCTGATGCTCTGGGAGATTGTGCTCTCGAGCCTGCGGGTAGCCCAGGCGGTGCTATCGCCCCGCATGCCCATCAAGCCCGGCTTCATCGCCTACCCTCTCACCGTCAAGAGCGACCTGGAAATCACCCTGCTGGCCAACCTGATTACCCTCACACCCGGCACCCTGAGCCTGGACGTCTCCACCGACCGCAAGGTGCTCTACGTGCACGGGATGTTCGTGGACGACCCCCAGGCGGTCATCCAGTCCACCCACGATAGCCTGGAAAAAGCCGTGCTGGAGGTGACCCAATGAGTTTTCTGGAAGGGGCCCTGCTGGCCCTGACCCTGACCCTGCCCTTCGCCCTGTACCGGCTGGTCAAGGGCCCCACCCTGCCCGACCGGGTGGTGGGCCTCGACCTGATTACCTCGGTGGCGGTGGCCATGGCCGCACTCTATGCCCTGGTCAGCGGCCAGACCGCCTTCCTGGATGTGGCCATCGCGCTGGCCCTGTTTGCTTTTCTGGCCACGCTGGGCCTGGCCCGCTACATCGAGTACCGGGGCCACAAGGGAGACTGAGCATGGTAGATCTGCTGGTATACGCGCTGGTTTCCGTGGGCATTTTTTTCCTCTTCATCGCGGCCATCGGGGTGGTACGGATGCCCGACCTCTACAACCGCATGCACGCCACCTCCAAAGCGGGCACGTTGGGAGTAGGGCTGATTCTGGTGGCAGTAGCGGTGTTCTACCAGGAGCTCTCGGTAGCGGCCCGGGCCCTGTCGGCCCTGGCTTTCATCATCCTGACCGCGCCGGTAGCCGCCCATGCCCTGGGCCGGGCGGCCTACCTCTCGGGGGTCAAGCCCTGCCAGGACACCTACATCGACGAACTGGCCGGGCACTACCAGAAAAACCACAAGCTCGAGTCGGTGGAAAAAACCACGCCAACGAGCCACACCGAATCGTAATACCAAATCTGCTCAGAAGTGACCCAAAACGATATAAGAGACCCTCGGACGCGCCCCCTGGCGCGGCAAGTGAGGGGCGCGTTTAGCGCCGCTCACGCGCAGAGTTGGTATAAGAAAGCCATTCAGATCATCGTATTTTCCATTGCGACCCTGAAACGAAGCCATAGGGCAAGCAATTCAGATTACCCCTCGAGCCCACAGTATTGGCGACACCCTTCTGGATTACTTCGCAGGCCGATAGCCTCCTCGCAAGAAACCCTCCAGCAAAGACGAGGTTTCCAGATATTCAGAACGATGGCGCGATAGGCACAAAAACCCAGTCAAAAGTGTCATCCCGAGCGCAGTGAGGAATCGGATGCACTACCATCCCCAACAATCACCAGCCCTGCACCGCACCAGATTCCTCGTCGGCTTAAGCCTCCGCGCAATGTCAGGTGTACTGGTTGTTGGATTCGACAATCCTTGTGCCATTGACGGAGCCGTTATCCGTAACTTCATATCAAACGCCCAGACGCTCGAGCTCATACGGCAGCATCTTCTGCCACCAGGGCCAGTCGTGATCCACGTCGTGGCCCCAGTAGTCGAAGGTGGCGTACACGCCCTTTTCGTGTAGCAGGGCTTGCATCTCACGCGTGTCGCGAATGCACTCCTCCTCCCAGCGCCCCTGCCCCACCGCAAACACAATCTTGTTGCGCCGGTAGGCGTTGAGCTTGTCCTCGTCGGTCAGGTTGCGCAAGTACCACAGGGGCGAGTTGAAGTAGGCATCCATACCCCCTTCATCTCCCACAAAGCCCCCCACCTGATACAGCCCCGATAAAGCAATCAGGCCATCGAACACCTCGGGGTATTTGAAGAAGAAGTTGGCCGAATGAAACGCCCCCATGCTGCACCCCGTGACCCACATGGTCGGAAGGCCGGTGTTCTTCTGCACGAAGGGTACTACCTCCTGCATGATGTAGGCATCGTAGTCGTTGTGGCGGCGGGCCCGTTCCCAGGGGGGGATGCTCTTGTTGGTCCAGCTTTGCCAGTCTATGCCGTCCACACAAAAAAACTTGACCCGCCCCGCCTCGATCATGGGCGCAAGGGCCTGGGCCATCCCGGCGTGGCCTTCCCAGTCGTACCAGCGTCCGTTCTGGGCCGGGAAAACAATAACCGGCTGGCCGTAGTGGCCGTAGAGCTTTAGCTCCATGTCCTGCCCCAGGGCGGGGCTGTACCACTTGTGATATTCGGTGTACATCTTCAACCTCGAGTTCCAATCAGAATAAAAACTAAACGGCTTTGAGCCACTCCTCGCACCATTGCACCAGGTCTTTCTGGTCAGAGGTTTCTGGTTTAGAGCCCGCCCTTTCGACCCTCTCCATCGCTTTGGTTCGCTCTTCGCCTAACGCCAAAAGCAGACAGACCGCGAAAGTACCGGTGCGACCTATACCAGCCCCGCAGTGAATTAGCACTGTGCTGCCAGAGCGCACTTTGGCCGCAACCTGGCCTACAAACTCCGCATACGCCTCCTTGTCTGGTGGCACACCATAGTCTTCGATAGGAAAACTGCACACCTGCACCTGAAGCGACTGGCTTTCCAGGGCTTTCGCATATTCAGGGGATTTCTCCCTGGCCTCAGTAATGGAAACAAGGTTGACCAGCAAATCAATCCTGTATTTTTTAGCAGCCTCGAGAAACTTGGTCAGCGGTTCATAACGGCCAGGCAGGCTATGCAAGAACAGGTCACCTCCAGCTCCACGGGGCAGTGAAAGCCTGCGAAACACCCCTCTACCCTCCTATGCTCTTTCCTGAATGGCCTGGGCCGCCTGCAGCAGGGTAGACAGGTCGGGGTGGCGCAGAATATAGCCATAGTTGCCAATGGCCCCTGCAAAAATGCCGCTGATGCGTTCGTGGTGGGCTACCAGGGGGCCAAACTCGGCCATCACCTGCTCGTGCGAACGCTTGTAGTGGATGTGGTCTTTGCGGCCTACATAGGTGCAGAAATAGGGGTGTTTGGCCTGCTGGCTCACGCTACCATAGGTGAGCACATTCACCCACTCGCGGAAGATGTCTATGTCGTTGGCGTAGTTGAACATGTCAATCGAGAGGCCCCCCGGCGGGCGCATGTTCACCTCCAGGGCCACCAAAGAGCCGTCGTCTAAGCGGAAGAACTCGAAGTGGAAGAAGCGCTCCACCACGTTGAAGGCTTTAACCACCTTGCGGCCTGCCTCGCGCAGGTCTTCGGGGATTTCCCGCACCATGTAGTAGTAGATGTCGGTGTCCTCGTTGACCACATCCATCACGCCTTTGGAGTACTCGAGCGAACTGTCAAACACCACATTGCCTTTGATATCGGTCAGGCCATCGTAGGTGATAATCCGGCCCGGAATAAACTCCTCCATGATGTAGTCCACCGGGGGCTTGGTGGCGATGTAGTCCATCAACTCGGCATCGTTGGTAATTTTGTAGGTTTTGGCCGCACCGACCCCAATATCGGGCTTGGCCACCACCGGGTAGCCCACCTCCTCCACAAAGTCCTGGGCTTCTACCGCCGTGCGGCAGACCCTGCCCCGCGCGACCCGCAACCCGGCTTGCTGGAAGTACTGTTTCATCACCGACTTGCGCTTGACCCGATCCATGTCGGCAGGGCGGAGGCCAAAAATGTTGAAGTCTTCACGCAGCATGGCCTCGGTCTCGAGCCAGTATTCACTCATGGAGTCGAGGCGCTCGAGCTTGCCGTATTTGTGGGTGAAGTAGCCCAGCGCCCGCACCAGCTCGTCGTAGTTGTGCAGGTCGGAAACTTTGTAATACTCGGTCAGGGCGTTCCTCAGCTCGGGGCGGAGCTGGTCGTATTCAGCATCGGCCAGGCCCAGCACGGTATGTCCGGCCTCGCGCAGACGCACACAAAAAGGCCAGAAGTTTGGGGGAAAATGGGGAGAGAGAAAAACGACATTCATGCCTTACCTCCGGGAGTTTGCTCCACAGTATTCCCAAGCAAAGCTCACAATTCAAGCCAAGCAGATAGCCTATGGTCTATAGTCCATGGTTCATAGCCGATGGTCAGAGAGCCCTACTGGGGCTAAGTCTGGGGGCATTATTACCAAACCCATGTGAACCTCTTGCCTTCTCCCCTGGGCGGGAGAAGGTAGCGACACCCCACCAACGCTTATGACGATTCATGCCAGCAACGCCAATGACCGCACCTCGAGTATCGCCGGATGAGAGGGTATAGGAGCGCCTCTCAAAGATGTCTGTCCACGAAAAGTTGGTGTCATCGGGGTGGCCCTACCACGGGAGCCTTTTCCGCTTCGGTTTGTACATCTTCCGGCCAGGCCCCACCCAACAGCCTCCAGGCCCGTACCATATCGGCAGGGACGGGGGCTACAAAGTGCAGATATTTGCCGGTGCGCGGGTGCTGCAGGCGTAGCTCGTAGGCGTGCAGCGCCTGACGCGCTATCAGGTTGGAGGGCTTTCCATACACGTCATCGCCCAGAATGGGAGCGTGGAGGTGCTTGAGGTGGACGCGAATCTGGTGGGTACGCCCGGTGTGGAGAATGGCCGAGACCAGGGCGTGTTGTGCCACCGAAGCAAGCACCTCGAAGTCGGTCTGGGCGTGCCGGGCCGCCACCCCGCCCACGTGCATCCGGGTGCGGTCTACCGGATGACGGCCTATGGGCGCAGATAGCGTGCCTTCCCGCGGAATCCCCATCGTAAGCGCCAGGTAGCGCTTGTAAACGCTGCGCCCCGCAAAGGCTTCGGACAGACGGCGGTGGGCTGCCTCGTGGCGGGCCACCACAATCACCCCACTGGTATCCTTGTCGAGCCGGTGCACAATGCCGGGGCGCACGAGTTCGGGCCTGGGGGCCGACAGGCGCAGTTCGTCGGCCTCCTCGCCCTCGCCCAGCGTGACATCCAGCCCGAACCGCCCCAGGATGGCGTTGACCAGCGTTCCTGAGTACACCCCAGGTGCCGGGTGGGTAATCATACCCGCCGGTTTGTTGATTACGATCAGATCCGGATCCTCGTACAAAACCTCGAGCGGAATATCTTCGGCGGCGACCGTGGCCGCCACAGGCGGGGGCGGCTCGACCTCCACCGTCTCGCCCCGGAGCTTGTAGGAGGGCTTGGTAATCACCTTGCCGCCTACCCGAACCAGCCCGGCCTCGATCCACTCCTGGGCCTTGGCCCTGGAGGTGTTGGCCTCGAAGGCCAGGGCCTGATCCAGGCGAACGCCGCTGGCAGAAAAACGCACCACATTGGCCATTGTAGAGGATGGCTCGCTGTGCAAAGTGGCCTGGGAGCTTTTAGAGTAAAACCAACCTTCCTGGTATACATCTGAAGTTGGTATCGCAGCCCCCATCGCCACCTTGTTCAAGGTTATGCAGTAAACATAATGCAACCGCCCTCTACTTGTATGATGGTGAGCGTGGAACCGGATCTGACCCTGCGGCCCAAGAGCCTGGACGACTACGTGGGACAGGCCAAACTCAAGCAAAAACTGCGGGTCTACCTCGAGGCCGCCAAGAACCGGGGGGAGGCCCTCGACCACCTGCTCCTGTTTGGGCCGCCCGGACTGGGCAAGACCACCCTGGCCCATGTGGTGGCCTACGAGCTGGGGGTGAACATCCGCGTAACCAGCGGCCCCGCCATCGAAAAACCCGGCGACCTGGCCGCCATCCTGACCAACAGCCTGGAAGAAGGCGACATCCTCTTCATAGACGAGATTCACCGCCTCTCCAAAGCTGCCGAGGAGCACCTCTACCCGGCCCTGGAGGACTTCAAAATTGACATCGTGATTGGCGCCGGCCCCGCCGCCCGTACCCTGCGGCTTGATCTGCCCCGCTTTACCCTGGTGGGGGCCACCACCCGCCCAGGGCTCATCTCCGGGCCCTTGCGCAGCCGTTTTGGGATCATCGAGCACCTCGAGTTCTACACCGAGGCTGAGCTGGCCCAGGGGGTCGAACGCGACGCCAGGCTTCTGGGCCTGACCATTGAGCCCGAGGCCGCCCTGGAAATTGCCCATCGCAGCCGGGGCACCATGCGCATTGCCAAACGGCTTTTTAGGCGGGTACGCGATTTTGTAGAGGTAGCCGGCGAAGCTGTGGTGCGGCTCGAGCGCACCCGGCAGGCCCTGGACGCACTGGGCATGGATGCCCTGGGGCTCGATACCCGCGACCGCCTCATCATGCAAACCGTTATCGAGCGCTTTGCCGGGGGGCCGGTGGGCCTCGAGACCCTCGCCACCGCCCTCTCCGAAGACCCCGAAACCCTCGAGGAAGTCCACGAACCTTTTCTCATTCAACTTGGCCTGCTCAAACGCACCCCTCGAGGCCGCCAGGCCACCGAACGGGCCTACGCCCACTTCGGCTATCCCCTACCCGAGCAAAGCCGCCTGCTGGAGTAGGGGCCTTGGGACAGGGAACCGAGCCCCGATTGGGGGGCAGGGTTCAGTCAGCCGGGTTCAGAGTCGGTAGGGCTGTCCCGCAATTGCGCTGCTGAAACTCAAAAAATACATCTGGCACTGCGTACAACCCGTCTGTGGCTCTCCCTGAGCCCTGCGCCCTGCCCCCTGTCCCCTCGGGAAGTGCCATACTGAGGTGGGATTGCCAGAGGCAGTCGCCAGGGATACTTCGCCGTGATTCGGGCCAGATTAGACGAAATTGAACTCGGAGACCTGCTGAGGGCCCTCGAGGCAGGCCGCAAAAATGCGGTCATTAGCATTACCTGCCCCAAGTTGAAGGGCCGTATTCATATGCGCGAGGGCAAAATCGCCTATATCCAGACCCACCCCGGCCCCCACCTGGGCGAATACCTGGTGCGCTTCGATTATCTGACCCTCGAGCAGGTTCAGGAGCTGGTCAAATACCAGCAACAGGAGAACCCCGGAACCCCCCTGGGCTTTCTGGCCCTGCAACAGAAAATGGTCACCGAGGACGAGCTCAACGACGTGTTGCACGCGCAAATCCTCGAGGCCCTGGCTACCATTCTGAGCCAGCCGGAAGGCGAGCTGGTGGCCGAGACCCCGCCCATAGACGCCTCGCAGGTGTTGCTGCCGGGCATCACCGATACCAGCACCATTTTGATGGAGGCCCTGCGCCGCCTGGACGAGTGGATGCGGGGCAAGGTAGAACCCGAAACCGTGCTACAACTGGCCGGCGACCCCACCCGCCACGCCCTCTCGCCCGATGCCTGGACGGTGCTGGAAGCCATAGACGGGGTCAAGCGGGCCCGCTCGGTGGCGCTGGAATGCGACCTGCCCGAGGAGCAGGTCTACCATCTGCTTTACGAACTCAAGAGCCGGGGGATTCTGATGGAAGCCGATGTGCGCCCCCACGACCCCCTGCTGATGGTCTTGTGTGACTCCAACCTGATCCGGCGGCTCCTGCTGGTCACCCTCGAGCGCCACCGCTACCGGGTCATGCTGCCCCCCGACCTGGAGAGCGCCAAACGCATCCTGGAGCACCACCGGCTTCACGGCGTGCTGCTCGAGGGCGCCGACCTGCCAGACAAGGTACGCCAGCTTCGAGCTTTACCAGGGGGGCGCTTCTTACCCATCTGGCTGATTGCCGAGCAGCCCCCCAGGGGGTTTTGGGTCAGAAACGCTCGAGTCACCCATATCCCCAAGCCTTTTGGCGAAGAAGACTTGCTCTCGGCCCTCTCCGTTGTCAAGCGTCCAATCTAGTGGTCTGATAAGCAAATTTTGGCTTCATTCCGAACGGAGCGAAGCGAAGTGAGGAATCCGATGCGCCTCAATCCACAGCATTCACAATACCCGTGCGGCACGAGATTCCCCGTTGCACTGTGTGCGCCTTGGAATGACGACAAGTAGTCAAGTGCAGAAGTTAGGTTCATTGGAGGCATCCCGAATACTTTGTTCCCAGAACACTAAAGCGCTCTTACTAAATACCGAACGATCCAGGACAAAGAATCCCTTGTCCTGGACAGAACAGTGGCCGCCAGGATGGGCGGACACATCTGCAAAAAAGCGATCTAATACCCTCAACGCTTGCCAGGATGCCGAATGTCCTGAGTGTAAAGCGGTAGAATTTACGTGCGGAACGGGAAGAATCCGCACTAAACTACTCGGGTTTGGGGTTGCATTCAACTCCTCGGCATGGAATACTCTTATTGATAATGATTACTGTTTTCAACAACGTTTCAAATCAGAGGAACAAACGATGAGCACTATCGCGGTATCAACCACCCCTCCACAAAACCCCTGGCTACTGTTCTGGAACCATGAAGTCAAGCGGGGCTTTCTGCTCTCCGGCCTGACCCTGCTGGGAGTGGTGGGGGGCTTTGTGGCAGGGGCCTACGGGCTGGTCTGGCTCCAGAATAGCCTTTGGGTGCTGGCTTTTCTGGCCGGGGGGGTTCCCTCGGCCATCAAAGCGGTGCGTAGCCTGCTCCAGAGCCGCAAGCTGGACGTGGATCTGCTAATGGTGGTGGCCGCGTTGGGGGCTGCCTCGGTGGGTCAGGCCGGCGATGGGGCCATTTTGCTCTTTTTGTTCAGCCTCTCCAACACCCTGCAGAGCTGGGCCATGAACCGCACCCGACGCGCCATCGAGGCCCTTATGACCCTGCACCCCGAAGGGGCCAGTGTGCTGCTGCCAGATGGCAGCGAGCAGTGGAAGCCCCTGGAAGCCCTGCGCCCCGGCGACCTGCTGGTGGTACGCCCCGGCGAGCGCTTCGCCGCCGACGGCACCGTGCTGGAGGGGTACACCGATGTAGATGAGAGCGCCCTCACCGGCGAGAGCGTGCCGGTGGACAAGAAGCCCGGCGACCCCGTCAAGAGCGGTACCCTCAACGGACACGGGGTGGTGCGGGTGCGGGTGGAGCGCCCCGCGAGCGAAAGCACCCTGGCCAAGCTCATCAAGTTGGTGGAAAGCGCCCAGGCCAGCAAGAGCCGAACCGAGCGGTTTGCCGAGCGCTTCGAGGGGCCCTATACCATTGCGGTGCTGCTTTCGGCCCCGGTGGTGTTTGTGGTGGCGCACTTTGTGGTGGGCCTCGAGGCCGCCCAGGCCTGGTACCGGGCCATGACCTTTCTGGTGGTAGCCAGCCCCTGTGCGGTGGTGATCGCCACCCCTGCGGCGGTGCTATCGGCCATGGCGGCAGGCGCGAGGGCCGGCGCCCTGTTCAAGAGCGGGGCCGCACTGGAATCGCTGGCCCGGGCCAACATCTTTGTATTCGACAAGACCGGCACCCTCACCGAGGGTCGCATGAAGCTGGTGGAGGTAGCGGTACTGCAAGGCGCCGAAGCCGAAGCCAGGGCCCTGGCCGCCGGCATCGAGCGCTACAGCGAACACCCCATTGCCCAGGCCATTGCCCAGGGCTGGGATGGCCCCACCCCGGAGGTAAGCGAAATTCGGGCGATCCGAGGCCACGGGGTGCTGGGCGTCCTGGCCGATGGTACCCAGGTCTGGGTGGGCAACCGGCGCTTGCTGGAAAGCCTGGGCGTGTCCCTACCACCCGATGTCGAAGCCCGGATGCGGGCCATGGAGTCCAGGGGCCTGACCACCGCCGTTCTAGGCGCCAATCATCACCCCATAGCCCTGCTGGGCGTGGCCGACACCCCCCGCCCCGAGGCCGCTCAGGCCGTGGCCCGGCTCCAACAGCAAGGCGCACGGGTGGTCATGCTCACCGGCGACCGCAAAGCGGTGGCCGACCATATCGCCGCCCAGGTGGGCATTGCCGAGGTTTACGCCGAGCTGCTACCAGAAGATAAACTTACGCGCATCCAGCAGCTAGGCCAGGAAGGCACGGTGGTAATGGTGGGCGACGGCCTCAACGATGCCCCGGCCCTGAACGCCGCCGCCGTGGGGGTCTCGATGGCCGCCGGCTCCGACGTCTCCCTCGAGAGCGCCGACCTGGTGCTCATGAAAAACGACCTGACCCGCCTGGTAGGCGCCCAGAAGCTGGCCCGCGCCACCGCCCGCACCGTTTATTTCAACCTGAGCTTTGCCCTGGGGGTAATTGTCATTGTGGGCGCCTTTGCCCTGGCCGGAAAGGTGCCCCTCCCGATGGGCGTGGTGGCCCACGAGGGCGGCACGGTGTTCGTGGTGCTGGTGGGGCTGCGCCTGCTGGC
Organism: Meiothermus sp. CFH 77666; assembly: GCF_017497985.1. Classification (NCBI taxonomy): domain Bacteria; kingdom Thermotogati; phylum Deinococcota; class Deinococci; order Thermales; family Thermaceae; genus Meiothermus; species Meiothermus sp. CFH 77666. Next base: position 52,623 of record NZ_JAGDFV010000018.1, on the reverse strand, counting down.
CCACCGGGTTCGCTAGCGCTTCCCCAGAGTCTAGCCATCCTCAACAAACAAAAACCCGTGGCGTTTATCCACGGGTTTCATTCTTCTGGTGGAGCTGAGGGGATTCGAACCCCTGACCTTCTGAATGCCATTCAGACGCGCTCCCAACTGCGCCACAGCCCCGCAAACAGCAAGGGAAAGTATAGGGGGCAAGGCCGGTCTCGTCAAGCCTCGTCGGTGGGGCGCTCGTAGGGAACCTCCACACCCTCGTAAATCTCGTCCAGGTTCAGGCTCATCTCCGGGCAGGGAATGGGAACACTGCCCTCCCCCGCCACGTCCAGGTACAGCCAGTGCTGGCCCTCGCGGTAGTAGGCTTCGACCCGGCGCGAGAGGGAGTCTATCAACACATACGCCCGCAAGCTGGGAATCTGGCGGTACTTGGCGAGCTTTTCCCGCCGGTCGGTGGCTTCTGTGGAACTCGAGAGCACCTCTACCAGCAGGCAGGGCCGCTCCTTGTAGTATTCGGCCCTGTCCGGCTCACACACCACCATTACATCGGGGTAGTAGCTGGTAAAAGCGTCTACCCGTAGCTTCATGTCGCTGCTAAAAACCCTACACCCACCACCTCGAGCCCTGCTCCACAACAAGCCTGCAACATTCGTAACCAGCAGATTGTGGTTGCTGCTAGCCCCCGCCATCGCATAGAGCACCCCATCCACCAGCTCGTGCTTGCGCCGGGCCTTTTCTTCCAGGGCCAGGTATTCCTCAAAACTCAGCAAATGCACCCGTCTGGCTGCCCCCATACCCTCAGTGTAGCAGCCACAGGAACCGCCGCCGTTTCAGCGCGCCCATCGGCCAGTTGACTTTGCAAACCCCTTGTGGATTGCCGCGTCGGCCCGTGGCTTTCACGCAACGACGGCGGGGAACGTAGTCATTGCGAGCATCCGCAGGATGCGAAGCAATCCAGTGCACCGCTCCGGTTAGGTAGTTTGGCGACCCCCTCCTGGATTGCTTCGTCGGCGCGGCCTCCTCGCAATGACGGGGGATTGGGGTTTTTTACTGTCCAGGACAACAAAAGCGAAGCCTGGGCGGGTAGCCGCGTACGTAACGCTAAGGGGGGCCAGGTTGGGTCAAATTCCACACACCCTACAAAACCAGGGGCTATACTGACTCTTGGAGTTCGGGAATAGGCCCGCTCCCACGAAGCCCAAAGCCATCTAGTTGCACTACGAAATGCCGCACCCATACCCATATTTCAACCGGTGCGGAACCTTAGGAGAAGAACCATGAAGAAGTCCGGTTTCACCCTCATCGAGCTGTTGATTGTGATTGCCATCATTGGCATCCTGGCCGCTGTGCTGGTCCCCAACCTGCTCCGCGCTCGTGCTGTCGCTAACGACCGTGCTGCCCAAACCTTTGCCCAGAACGTCTACAAGGCAGGGCAAGCCTTCCTAGCCGAGAACCCAAACAACACCATTAGCGCAGGTACTTGCACGGACGGCGTTAACTTTGGTTCAGGCCAGTATGTAGTTGGCGACCCCGGTGCATTTGTAACTGGTTGTTCCTACACCTCCGGTATGGCTTCTGTTACCGTCAACTACAACAACGGAACTACCGGCACCTACGTTTTGCAGTGAGGTAACCACTCAAAGTTTCTTCAGGCCAACCAATCCGGTTGGCCTCTTTAAGTTAGAGCGGAGGGTAGAAGTGAGGAGTACAAAAAGCGTAGGCTTCACTTTAATAGAACTCCTCATAGCAGTTGCAATCATTGGGATATTGTCGGCTGTACTTGTTCCCAACTTAATCCGTGCTCGTCAAGTTGCGATGGATCGAGCCGCACTGAGTTATGCACAAAATGTATACAAAGCCGCCCAAGCATATTTGGGTGAAAATCCTCTCGTACATGTTATTCCAAGTGGCAACTGTATGGGTGGAGCGAGCTTTGGAGCCTACAGTGTACCTGCGCCGAACAACTTTCTACGAGCTACTAACTGCACTTACACAACAGGAGCCTCTATGGTTACTGTATTTTATAATGGTGGTACCACAAATACCCAGTCTGTTGGTCAGTAATCTAAGTGAAGTGCAGATAGCCCGAGCAAAACCTGCCCGGGCTATATATTTAACACATGGAATACAGCAAAAAGAAATCTCTTGGCAAACGCTACATAGATTTACTATCTGTGTTTATTATTCTTCTGCCAATATTCATCTACCCCGCTTTCATGTTCGAAGGTAAGAGTAATAGCATTTTTATTCCAAATCCAGAGACAGTTCATCTCATACCTCGGCTTTTGCTTATTTTCGCCGTAGCAATACTGGGCTGGCGGTTTTGGTTTACAAAAGGCTTTTTCCCGACACTCCTCTGGGGGTTTGCAATAACAGTCGTGATTAGCTCACTTAATGCCCATGATCCTGCAGGTTGGGTTTTTACAACCTTCGGGCCGAAAATTCGGATGGATGGTTTACTTTATCAGCTCGCACTTGTAGTTTTAGGAATTGCGGCCTATGGAGCCATACGCCAATCCCCCCACTTGCTACCCCGGCTACTATGGGCTTTGCTGGTCTCTGGTATTTTGCAAGCCCTCCTGGTTGTGCTGCAGACCTTCGGTATAGACCTTGTTGGGCCAATTATCGGTGGAAGCAGCTTCAAGGAGTATATGGGCAGCATGGGGCACATTGGTGTGGCTGCGGGGTTTCTGCTGGTGGTAGCTGTAGCATCTCTGAGCTTGCTAAACTTTACTCGTTCGCATAAAACCCTGTTCTATCTGGTGCTACTGGGAATCTTGTTTGTCTCACTGGGATTGGGCATAACCCAGAATCGCGCAGCAGCCTATGCGCTTGTGGGTTCAGTGGTGCTTTTTACTCTGATTGGTTTTTCACCACAGCGTCTTCTGATCGGCGTTGGAATGTTGCTCGCAACTTTCCCTGTTCCACAATTGCTACCTAACAAACATAACATCGAGCGTGGTTATACAAATACTGCAACTTTAGCATCGCGCTTTGTGATTTGGCAGTTGGCTTACGAATCTCTACGGTACATCCCTGGAGCACCTCTGATTGGTGGTGGGCCAGATGCCTTTCTCCTAACCCTAACCAAACACTTTAGTACCGAACGGCTTCTGGATTTCTACCGAGTTGAGCATCAGTGGCCCGCGAATACCACAATCAAGGAAATGAAGTCCTTTGACCCTCCAGATATGGGGCGCGACAGGCTGCTGCGGGTTTATTTTTCTCAGTACGGCGACCAAAAAGACGTTCAAGGAGCCTATCTAGTTAGGCTCGATAAAGTGCACAATATGCTCCTTGACCGCCTGGTGGCTTTTGGTATTTTTGCAAGCCTGATATGGCTGATTCTGCTCACTTACCCTGTTTATCTGGTTTGGAGGCAAAAAAAGCTACACAACACCACACTCTGGTTGATATTGCCGGCAATAGGCATTTACTACCTGGCGTGGTTTCCAGTTATTCAGCTGGAACCCATCTACATGATTTTGATAGCTGGCATTTGGGCAACCTCAGTGTTGCCTCCATTAAACACGAGCAGCGACCTCGAGGTAAGTGTATAACAAATGAGAGAGTCCTGTCATCATCGAGGTTTGTAACGGCGTCCCTCCCTTAAACCACCGAATCAGCACCACCCCCGCCACAAAGCCCTCAAAGTGGGGCCAGGGAGCAGCCACTTTACTCGCCCCAGCAACGTTGACCGGCTTTAGCCCTCTGGGTTGTCCCGGTACCAAAACGCAGAAGTAAACTCGAGAAAATCGCCCAAGCGTTCCTCCAGGATGGTCTTCAAAATCGGCAGGGATAGCGCTTGATAGTCGTGAACGGCTACATTGCGGAAGCCAACCATACGCTGCATTGGGCGCGCCAAATCGGTTGAAATAAAGCCCGCATCCTGCAATAGGCGAAAATCATCACGCGAGCTTTGTGGGAGTCCCAGATGGTGCAAGCGCACCATATACATGGCCAGATCAATAGAGGCCTCACAAGCCCGTAAAAGGTTCAGGATAATGGCACCTTGGCACATGAAATTCACAAATAGCTCGTCTTCGTAGCCTCGATACTCTTCCCCAATACGCTTCAAGCAGCGCTCGATGGTAGCCGCCTTGCCCAAAAGCACTTCATCCATAAATCCGCCCCCTGCGGCGGATGTCTTCCAGGATGGGCCGCCTTTCGTCTTGCAGATAGCAGTACTCCTTTAGTGCCCGAATCTCGAACAAATCGCAGCGCGGGCGGTTTGCACAAAACACCCGTCGGCCCTGGGTCACGATGCTGGCTTGCAAGGCAGGAGGCGCGACATTCAGGTCTAGCAGGTCTAACTCGCTGAGCGGGCCGTTCTGGGGGTAGTGTTCCTGCAGGGAGACCAGCTCTTCTGATAGCATGAATAGTGTCCAGGGGTCATAGGGAGCAGGGCCCAAAACGGCTAGATCCAGGTCGCTACCTGGTTGGGCCTGACCGGTGGCCTGAGAGCCAAACACGTAAATGGCCAGGGGTGAAAGCCGCGCTCGAATGTGTGCGAGGATGACCTCGAGGGTTTCTTCCGCTACGGCTGCCATAGCACCATTGTACGCACACGTTTTGTGCTGCCCTGCCGCTCAACGCCGGTACTGGGCCCTGGATCTGCGCTCAAACCACCGTATCAGCACCACCCCCGCCACAAAGCCCCCAATATGGGCCCAGAAGGCAATGCCTTCCTCGCCCATAAAGTCGCCTACAAACTGAATCAGGAGCCAGTAGCCCAGGTAGAGCACCGCCGGTATGGGGACGGGAATCCAGCCCACCAGCGACAGAATAAGGGCCCTGGGGTAAAGCACAATGTACGCTCCGAGCAAGGCCGAGATGGCCCCCGAGGCGCCAATCATGGGTACTTCGCTAGAAAAGCCGCTCATCAGGCCTTGCATGAAGGCCGCCAACACGCCCCCCAGCAGGTAAAACTCCAAAAAGCGCCAGTGGCCCAGGCGATCTTCGACATTGTCGCCAAACACCCACAAAAACCACAGATTGCCCAGAATGTGCAGGATGCTCCCGTGCAGAAACATGCTGCTGAACAGCGTAACCCACTCGCCCAGAGGGTCGGCCAGAAACCGCGCGGGCACAAAACCATAGGTTTGAATTACCGCGGCGGGGTCTGTCAGGAAAAAAGCATATACAAAGCCCAGCAGGTTCAGAACCATCAGCCCGTAGACCACATACGGGCGCCGATGGGCCCGGTTAATGTCGTGCAGCGGGAACATGCCTTCAGCCTACCGCATACCCCGAGCTATGGTGTACTTCACTGAGGTGGCCGCCCAAGAAAACGATAATGCCTCTGAAGCCGGGTGCATGTTACCCAAGCGTTGGTCGGGCCCGGCCCACGGGTGCTTGGGTTTCGAGTTTCCCGGCGGCCACTGTTCTCTCTGGATAAAGGATTCTTACCGGATGGCTCGATATTTGTGAAGAGTGCACTATCTGTGCAGCCGCCCTGGCCTTCAACGGCCCGAACCATGAACCAAAACCAACAAAAAACCCCCCAAACGGGGGGCTTATTGTTCTGAGTGCAGTTTAGGAGTTAGTACGCACCTCAATGCGACGGGGCTGGGCCGCTTCAGCTTTGGGAATGTCGAGGTACAGAATGCCGTGCTTGAAGCTGGCCTCAATCTTGCTCAGGTCGTAGGTGTTGGGCACCACGAAGCTGCGCTCGAACTTGCCATAGACCCCCTCCAGCCGCCACTGGTTGGCATTCTCGGGTTTGTTGAAGGGGCGCTCGGCCCGGATGGTGAGGGTGTTGTTCTCGGTGGTTACCTCGACCTGGCTGGGTTCCACACCCGGCAGGTAGACCGCCAAATGTACCCCCTGGGCATCCTCGAGGGCATCCACCAACGGGGTGTTGGCGCTTTCAGTAGTGGGGGTGAAGAAGTTACGCAGCAGCGCATTCTGGAGTTGTTCGATTTCACGGAATGGGTTGTATCTAATCATAGCAACCTCCTTTACAGGAAAAAGTATAAAACCTGAGCGTACTATTGTCAAGTATAGTTAGTCATCGGACTCATAAAATCGCAGGAAGGTAGTGTCCTTCCTGCGTATTATCACTGGCACGAAGAGACCTGCGAAAGTGCTTGAGAGCCGCAGGTTACAAGTGGGGTTGTAGTTTTTGCAGCAGCAGGTGCTTGGGCGCAGCGCCCACCACGCGCTCCACGGGCTGCCCATCCTTGAACAAAATCAGGGTGGGGATGCCCTGCACGTGGTAGGCACTCTGGGCCAGGGGGTGATGGTCCACGTTGAGCTTCACGATCTTGAGCTTGCCTGCGTACTCGCGGGCAATTTCCTCGAGCACCGGCGCAATCACCCGGCAGGGCCCGCACCACTCGGCCCAGAAGTCTACCAGCACCGGCACCGAAGCGTTTAGCTCGGGGGTCAGTCCCTGGTTGGCGTTGACCAGCCAGGGCAAGGGCTTTTTGCAGGCCCCGCAGACCGGCACCTGGCCCGCAGGGGGTGTGCTGAGGCGGTTTTTGGCACCGCAATGGATGCAAACGGAGATATTGTCGTTTGTAGCCATAAATCAGTTTACGGAGAGGGTAGGGACGCAGCGCCTGCGTCCCTACAGGGCCTTATGCCACTGCCATTTTACGGGTCTCGAACTGCAAGCCCAGCGGGCCGGTGGTCACGTAGACGGTGGCGCCGTCGGGCACCTCACCCGAGAGAATCTTGCGCGAGAGCGGGGTCTCGAGCTCCCGCTGAATCACCCGCTTGAGGGGCCGGGCCCCAAACACCGGGTCGTAGCCGCGCTCGGCCAGGAACTGCAAGGCTTCGGGCGACATTTCCAGGCCAATGCGCCGCTCGGCCAGCCGCTGGCGTACCGCTTTGAGCTGGATTTCCACAATGGCGGCAATCTGTGCGCGCTCGAGCGGGCGGAAGACCACAATCTCGTCGAGGCGGTTCAGGAACTCGGGGCGGAAGTGCTGTTGCAGGATGCCAAACACCCGCTCGCGGATGGTCTCGTAGCTCTGGCCGGACTGGATGCCCTCGAAGATGAGGGGTGAGCCGATGTTGGAGGTGAGAATGATGGCGGTGTTGCGGAAGTCCACCGTGCGGCCCTGCCCGTCGGTGAGGCGGCCATCGTCGAGCACCTGCAACAGGGTGTTAAACACGTCGGGGTGGGCTTTCTCGATCTCGTCGAAGAGGATGACCGAGTAGGGGCGGCGGCGCACCGCCTCGGTCAGTTGGCCCCCCTCCTCGTAGCCCACATAGCCGGGAGGGGCCCCAATCAGCCGCGCCACGGTGTGTTTCTCCTGGTACTCCGACATGTCGATGCGCACCATGTTTTCTTCGGTGTCGAAGAGGCTCGCGGCCAGGGTCTTGGCCAGCTCGGTCTTGCCCACGCCCGTTGGGCCCAGGAACAGGAAGGAGCCAATGGGGCGGCTCGGGTCTTTGAGGCCCGCCCGGGCCCGGCGAATGGCGTCCGCCACCGCGCTGATGGCCTCGTCCTGCCCCACCACGCGGGTGTGGAGTTCCTCCTCGAGGCGCAGGAGCTTCTCCCGTTCGCCCTCCATCAGCTTGCTCACCGGAATACCCGTCCAGCGACTCACGATGCCCGCAATGTCCTCCTCGGCCACCATGGGCCGCACGAACCTGGCACCCGCCATGCGGTCGGAGAGCTCGTTGACCTCCTGCTCGAGCCGGGGCAGCTCGCCGTAGCGAAGCTGGGCGGCCTTGTTGAGGTCGTAGGCCCGCTCGGCCTGCTCGATCTGGGTGCGGACTTCATCCAGGCGCTGCTGGGCCGCGCGGAGCTTCTGCATCACCTCGCGCTCGGCCTCCCATTCGGCCTGCTGCTTGCGAATCTCCTCGGTGAGTTCGGCAATTTCCTTTTCGAGTTCGCCCAGCCGGAACTTGCTCTCGGCGTCGGTCTCCTTCTTGAGGGCCTCACGTTCGATCTCGAGCTGGAGTTTCTTGCGGTTGAGGGTGTCTATGGATTCAGGGCTGCTTTCCAGCGCCATCCGCAGCCGGGCGGCGGCCTCGTCGATCAGGTCTATGGCCTTGTCGGGCAGGCGGCGATCCGAGATGTAGCGGTGCGAGAGCTGGGCGGCGGCAATCAGGGCGGGGTCGGAGATGCGCACCCCGTGGTGCACCTCGTACTTCTCCTTGATGCCGCGCAGGATGCTCACGGTGTCTTCCACGCTGGGCTCGTCCACAAACACCGGTTGGAAGCGGCGCTCGAGGGCGGCGTCCTTCTCGATTTCGCGGTACTCGTCCAGGGTGGTGGCCCCAATCAGGTGCAGCTCGCCCCGGGCCAGCGCGGGCTTGAGCATGTTGCCCGCATCCACCGCACCCTCGGCCTTGCCGGCCCCCACCACGGTGTGCAGCTCGTCAATGAACAGAATAATCTGCCCCGCGCTCTGGATGGTCTCCTGCATCACCGCCTTGAGCCGCTCCTCGAACTCGCCCCGGTACTTCGCGCCCGCCAAGAGGGAGCCCATCTGCAAGCTCACAATGCGCTTGCCCTTGAGCCCCTCGGGCACGTCGCCCTTCACGATGCGCTGGGCCAGCCCCTCGGCTATGGCGGTCTTGCCCACCCCCGGCTCGCCGATCAGCACGGGGTTGTTCTTGGTGCGGCGCAGCAAAATCTGGATGGTGCGCCGGATTTCCTCGTCGCGCCCAATCACGGGGTCGAGCTTGCCCTGCTCGGCCAGTTTGGTCAGGTCTATACCGTACTGCTCGAGGGCATTGTAGGTTCCTTCGGCATGTTCGGATTCCACCTTCTTACCTCCCCTCATCTCCAGCAGCGCCGACCGTATGGCGCTAGCATTCAGCCCCCCGTAGCCGGTCTCGGCCAGGGCCAGGGTGAGCGTGTCTATGGCGACAAACTTGTCCTTGAACTCTGCCGCCAGTTTTTCCGAGCGCTCGAGGACGCTCGAGAGCTTCCCCGACAGATACTGCCCCCCCTCGGCCCCGGAAACCCTGGGGTAGCTCCCCAGGTCGCGGCTGGCGGCCTGCTGCACCGCCTGCAGGTTCTGCCCCGCCCGCTTCAAAAGCTGCGCCGGCAGCCCCGAGGGGTCGCGGAACAGCACCGAGGCCAGATGCCCCACATCCATCTGCTGGTTCGAGTTCTCCCTGGCCAGCACCTGGGTCTGGGCAATAGCTTGACGGGCTTGTTCGGTCCAACGCTCGAGGTTCATACTAGAAATAGTATGAAACTTGAGTGTGATATTGTCAAGTCAGATGAGCCGTTCACCCTATATCCAGCCCAGTTAACTCTTTGGCTTTTTGTTTGAGAAAGCCTTTGGCCAGGTCAAATATGAGCTCAACTGAAAAAGACCCTATCGTTTTCGCTGCTCCTTTGGTTTTTGACCATATGTTTTCGTCCCTAGTGCTGTCCAAAAACTCATGACCTTTCCAGGTTAGAGAATGTACGAGAAAATCCACATAATCACTCTGATAGTATTGGACATCACCCTTAAGGAAGCCGGCGTCTACGAGTAACCAGACGTGATAGGCAACCTGATGGCTTCTGTAGTTATCAAAGACTAAATTTGGTTCCTCTCGTCGATCATTTGTAGCCTCTACCCTCAGCAAAATTTGTCTGATGAGATCCATGTCTCTTTGCATACAATCAATGTTATAAGAAATCCTTCTGATCCAATCCTTTAGCATCCCCTGGCTTTGCTCAATAGAGTCTTCTGTATCCCGATAGAGGGCGTGGAGGTTGTCGGGGCGGGGAGGGTTCTCGAGTTCCAGCCTGGGGCGGCGTTGGTGTTTGGTCAGTTGCATGAACCTATCGTAGCGGATGGAGTCATGCGGCGTTCTTATTAGAGTCCTTACAACCCAAGTTTCAATGTTTGCAGTAAAACCGTTTTGCCCCCAGTGGCCTGGGCTGTTCGAGGTTTGCACGAAACTTCTATGCCTCTTGCTGATCTCGAGCCTGGCCAAGCCTTCTTGAGCAGGGCCTCGAGCGCTTTTCACCAGCCGTGCTAAACTCAGAAATATGAGCCGTCTGGAGATGCTCGAGCGGGAAATTCAGTTGCTCAGTTGGGACGAACTTACCCAGTTTGAGCGCTGGTTTGCCGAGTTCAAAGCTGAGCTTTGGGACAAACAAATCGAGGCCGACGCCAAAGCAGGGAAGCTGGATCAGTTTGCCGACGAAGCCATTGCCCAGTTCGAGCAAGGGAAGTTCAAGAAGCTGTGAACCATTACACCAGCCCACGCTTCTGGGACTGCTACGCCAAGTTATCTCCTGAGCAACAAGAACTGGCTGATAAAGCATTCGAGCTTCTCAAGACTAACCCTTCGCACCCGTCGCTCCACTTCAAGAAGGTGGGGCGTTTTTGGTCGGCTCGAGTTTCCTACAGCCTTCGCGCCTTAGCAGTGGAAGTTTCGGAAGGCTACTTGTGGTTTTGGGTTGGGCCGCACGATGAATACGATCGGCTGGTAAACGGTTGAAGGGCCTCGAGCCTCACCAAGCCTTTTTGGGTAGGGCCTAGGCCTTTCACAGGGGGTCTTGCTTACCTCAAACCCAACACCCGCTTAATCCCCGACTCCACCAGCTCCATGGTTCGGGCATCTACGGTACCGATACGCTCTATAAAAAACTGTTTATCGAGGGTGACGGTCTGCGTCACGTTGATCACCGAGTCACGGCGCAAACCCGCCGAACCTGCCTGAAGAAACACATTTCCGGGGGCGGCAGCCAGGGCCAGGTTGCTGGTGAGCATTACCACCACCACGGTCTTGAGGGCGCTGCGGGTGTACAGGTCGGACTGGATAATCAGGGCGGGGCGGGTGTAGGCCGACTCCGAGCCTCGAGGTGCGGGCAAGTCCACCCACCAAAGCTCACCTCTTTGCACGGCTTACCCCTGCTGGCTTGCGCCTGGGCGCTTCCTCCCACACCTCGGGTTCGATGGAGAGAGTCTGCATCCGGGCGAGTACAGGGTCGCTTTGGGCGGCCAGACCTTCATAAACGCGGTTCAGTTGCGCCGTGACTTCCTCGTCGAGCAATTTTTGTAGCGCTTCGGTGTAGAGCTGGCTGCGGCTGATGCCGCGCTGCTGGGCTAATTTTTCGGCCTCTTCAAAGATGGGGTCGGGGATGAATATAGCGGTCTTCATCATGAATAGTATGACCCAAAAGTCATACTTATTGGTAATACCATGATGAACTACCTTGCTCGGAGGCGTTCGGGGCGCACAAGGGAGCCTCGAGCGCCCCCACCAGTGACGGCCTGCAACCTTTTCTCACCACTACCGGGCCAGCCGACCCAGCAACATGGCGTAGCCCTGCTTGCCCTTCTCGAAGCTGGAAAGCCGGAAGAACTCGTTGGGCGAGTGGATGAGCTCGTCCTCGAGGCCAAAACCAAAGCTCACCGGGTCGTGGCCCAGCAGCTCCTTGAGGGTGCCCAGGATGGGCACCGAGCCGCCAAACATGGTCTCGACCGGGGGCACGCCATAGAGTTCGGCGAGCACTTCCCTGGCAGCCGCGCAACCCGGGTGGTCGGCCCGCATGCGGAAGGCCCTAGCGCCCGACTCCTTGACCCGCACCGTGAGGCGCACCCCTTTGGGCAGGTGGGTTTCCAGGTGGGCCTTGACCAGCGAAACAATCTTTTCGGGGTTCTGGTGGGGCACCAGGCGGCAGGTAATCTTGGCGTGGGCGGTGGAGGGGATTACGGTCATGCCGCCGGGGCCGGTGTAGCCGCCCCACATGCCGTTGACCTCGAGGGTAGGCCGCCCGGTGGTGCGCTCCCAGGGGCCGTAGCCGGCTTCGCCGTAGAACTCGCTCACCCCCAACTTCTGGCGCATCTCTTCTTCGTTCCAGGGGATTTTTTGGTACCACTCCCGCAGCTCGGGGCTGAGGGGCTCCACGTCGTCGTAAAAGCCCTTTACCGCTACGCTGCCATCGGGGTTGTGCAACGAGGCAATCAGTTCAGCCATCGCGTGCAGGGGGTTTTGCACCTGGCCGCCCCAGGTGCCGGAGTGCAGGTCGTGGCTGGGGCCGGTGAGGTCGAACTCGAGGCCGCAGATGCCCCGCACCCCCAGTCCCAGCAGGGGCACCGTCTCGGAAAGCTGGCCGCTGTCGCCGTTGATAATCATGTCGCAGCGCAGGCGCTCTTTGTGCTGCTCGATAAAAGCGGGCAGGCTGGGGCTGCTGATCTCCTCTTCCCCCTCAATCAGGGCCTTGACGTTGAGTTGCAGTTGACCGCTGGCAATCAGCGCCTCCGCAGCCAGCAAAAAGGCCATTACCTGGCCTTTCATGTCCGAGGCCCCCCGCGCCACAATGCGCCCATCTACCACGGTGGGCTCGAAGGGCGGAGAGTTCCAGCGCTCGGGGTTGTCGGCGGGCTGTACGTCGTAGTGGCCGTAGTAGAGCAGCGTGGGCCTGTCCGGGTAGGGGCAGTACTCGGCCAGCACCACCGGATGCCCTGCGGTGGGCAGAACCTCGGCATGCAGGAAACCGGCCTGCTTGAAACGCGCAGCCAGCCACTCTGCGGCCCGGCGAACGTCGTCCCGGTGGGCGGGCTGGGCGGAGATACTGGGGATCGAGAGAAAGGTGCGGAAGTCCTCGAGGTGGGTGGCCTGGTGAAGGGTCAGGTAGTCTTTCCAGCTCATGGCAAGGCGATTCTACCGCCTCAGGGCAGATAGGGGGCCTCGTCGTCCGGCCCCACGTAGCCGCATACCCCCATGCGTGGCGAGTTGACCACAGGCATAAGCATGTAGTCGTCGCCATCGTGTTGTTTCTTGACGTGTTCCCGGGCGTGTTTGTCGCAGAAAAACGGGCTCTCCATCTCGTAGGCGCACTCGGTGTCGATCTGGGTGGCCGGCTGACCGCAGACGCTACAGAGCCAGACCGGGGCTTCGTTGCGGGCCAGCAAGCGCAGGCTTTTGTCCTGATAACCCTCGCGTTCGCCCAGCACCTTGAGTTTTAGCCGGGTGGTGGAGCCGAAATCGTACTCGTGATAAAAATGACTGCCCACCCCAACCACCTCGCCCAGTTTGGCCCGCATGGATCTGGAGTCGCTGGGCCCCCAGGAACGGTCGAGGAACACTTCATAGCTCACCCCATTAATCTCAAACTGGCTCAGATGCCCGCAGCACTCGAGCCAGATATCCCGCAAGAACTGATCCAGCTTGCGCAAGGGGGCGCTGGCCCGAACCTCCACATCCAGCCAGAAAGGCGAGGGTTGGTAAGCATCCTCCACCCGAATGTGCAACAACCGGACGGGTTTTCCCCTGGCCTTGGCAGGATGGCTCTCCACGCACTTGACCAGGTGCTTGGTCATGCTGGCCTTGGTGCCCCGGTACCCACACATCTTGCAAACCGCATAGGAAGGCTTGGCTCTTGGCATGTTGTACTATATCGCACCGGTGGGCGGACTCTCCAGGGCTTTATCGTTTTGGTCGGTTTTAGTCGTATATCGCGTTTCCCACCAATGCGACACACGCGGTGCGTCATATTGTGGTCGGTACAGCAAAAACCGCCGTCCCGACTATTACACAGTCGTATAAATACCCGTACAAAGTGTCCATTGCAGCACGAACTATGCAGTACGCTCTTGCAAAAGCCGTAGCAGAAACCTTTTCGTTCCTCCCCTACCGTGCAGGGGAGGTTAGGTGGGGTTACTGAGCAGCGACTTTGCGTACTCGGGCGGTTGAGGGCCTCACCCAATACCCTCCCCTACCCTCCCTACGTGGTAGGGAGGGGGCTCTATGTCAATCCCTCTCGAAACCCGGAGGTGTACGGACATTTCTACGACGATGTACTAGTTGTGGGAACCGGACTAGATGGTCAATTTGAACCGACACACCGGGGCGAATGGGTGGTAGGGGGTAGGCAGTGGGTGTTTACACCTATCCGCTTTTCCCCTACCCCCTACCCGCTACGCCCCACCTCGGGCAAGTGGGTTGGTGCTTCACCGGGTGGCTACGAACGAAACCAACCCTATAGGGCACTCTCGAAGCCCCTGTGTGGTGTGACTCTACTCGTTGGTACGGGCCATCACCTCTTCCAGGGTGGTAAGCCCCATAAAAGCTTTCTGGATGCCGTCCTCACGCAGGGTTTTCATGCCCCCCTTGCGGGCAATTTCCTTGATCTGGGTGGCCGATTGCCCTTCCACAATGGCCCGGCGGATTTCATCGTCCAGCACCATCAGCTCGTGAATGGCCGCACGGCCCTTGTAGCCCGAGCCGTTGCACTTATCGCAGCCGGTGCCCTTGTACAGACTTTTACCGCGCACGTCTTCTTTGCTGAGGCCCAGGCGGCGTAACACCAGCGCGTCGGGCTCCACCTGAATTTTGCAGTGCTCGCAAATCTTGCGCACCAGGCGCTGGGCCAGCACCCCTACCAGCGCGGCGGAGATGTTGAAAAGCTCCACCCCCATCTCGTCCAGACGGGTGACCGCGCCGGCAGCGTCGTTGGTGTGCAGCGTGGCGATGACCAGGTGGCCCGTGAGCGCGGCTTCAGTAGCGATTTTGGCGGTTTCGGAGTCGCGAATCTCACCCACCATGATGATGTCGGGGTCCTGGCGCAGGAAGCTCCGCAGGGCCTTGGCAAAGGTCAGGCCCGCCACCGGGTTCACCTGGGTCTGGTTGATGCCGGGGATCTCGTACTCCACCGGGTCTTCGATGGTGGTGGTGTTTTTGTCGGGGGTGGCGATGCGCTTGAGAATGCTGAAGGTGGTGAAGGACTTACCTGAACCGGTGGGGCCGGTAATCAAAAAGATGCCGTAGGGCTTGGAGATTACATCCTCGAAGCGCTGGAACACATCCTGGGCAAAGCCCAACTGCTCGATCTCGGGGATGTCGGCAGCCTTGCGCAGGAGGCGCATCACGATCTTCTCGCCGTAGACGGTGGGTAGGGTGGAAAGGCGCAGATCCAGGTCAATCGAGCGGTCGCGGTAGCGCACCCGTCCGTCCTGGGGCAGCCTTCGCTCGGCAATGTCGAGGTTGGACATGATCTTAACGCGCGAGGCTATCGCCGGGCCTGCGCCTTTGGGCAGCCGCATGTACTCACGCAGGCTACCGTCTACCCGAATGCGTACCAGGATGTCGGACTGGCGCGGCTCGATGTGAATGTCCGAGGCTTCCTGCAAGAAAGCTTCGCGGATAATGCTGTTGACCAGCTTGACCACCGCATTGTCGTCCAGGCCGCTGGTATCCGCCGCTTCTTCTTCTTTCTTTTTGCCCTCGAACTCGCGGGCGAGTTCCTCGACCCCTGTTGAGCCACCGTAAAAACGCTCAATCAGCTTGGTAATGGAGGCCTCCGCCGAGACTGCCGGCATCACGTCGCGCTTGGTGATCATGCGCAGGTCGTCAATGGCCAGGATGTTGCGGGGGTCTTTCATCAAGACCACCAGGGTGTTGCCCTCGAGGTGGTGCGGGAAGATGGTATAGCGCCGTACGGTGGCCTCGGGCACCATGGTGAGCACCGAGGGGTCGGGGGGGGAGTCGGTGGGGTCAATGTAGGGGTAGCCCAGCTGGGTAGCCAGGCTTTTGGCCAGCATCTCGGGCTTGATCTTGCCCGACTGCACCAGGGTGTCCTCCAGGCGGCCCCCACCCTGCCGCTGCTTGGAGAGGGCTTCCTCGACATCCTCGGAGGTAACGTAGCCCAGCTCCACCAGCACCTCGCCCAGCGGGCGGGTCTTGCCCATGCGGCGCTGCACCGAAAGGGCATCCTGGAGGGCCGCACGGCCCAGCTTGCCTTCCTGAACCAGGGCCTCGCCCAGGCGGCTTTTTTCGGGATACGCCTTGCTGAACAGGGTTTCCCAGACTTTGGGCAGGGTCAGGATGAACTTGGTCGGGCGCTCGACCAGCTGGGCTACCGCGTGGCGGTGGCGGGGGTCGGCCAGGATAATCAGCAGCTGCTGGCCGTCCTGGCGGATGGGTACCGCCTGATACCGCAGGGCATCGGGGCGCAGCAGGAGGGCCGTGACCTCGTTTTGCAGCTCGAGGTTATCGAGCTCCACCTTGAACTCCAGGCCCGCCTGCTCTGCAAGAGCCTGGTACAGCTTCTCTTCAGACAGGTTGTACTTGTGGGTGAGGAGGCGGCCCAGCAGCTCGCCGGTTTTTTCCTGCTCGACCAGGGCGGCCTCGAGGTCGTCGCGGCTCAACCAGCCCTTGCCGACCAGGATTTCGCCCAGTTGCATCTCGCCGGGCGAGGCCGCCGAGGGTGGCGGGGGCACCGGCAGGCCGAGCTCGGGGTAGTGCAGGGCCAGGGCGTAGCGGAAGGAGGAAGGGGTGGTCAGGTAGGGTTCGATGATCTGGTTGGTGAGGTCTTCCAGCTCCTCCAGCACCAGGTTGTCCAGGGGGTTGAGCAGGGCCACCCGCAGAGTGCCGCCTTCCACGCTAAAGGGAATGGCCCCCAGGTCGCGGGCCCGCTCGGCGGGAATTAGGGATTTGGCTTCGGGGGCAATCTCCAAGCCCACCAGCTCCACCATCGGCACACCGAAGGTCTCTTCGATGGCCTGGGCAATCCGTCGTTCGGAGAGCAGCCCCAACTCGACAATGATGTCCGAGAGGTTGCCCCCCACCTCGCGGTGTTGCTCGAGGGCCCGCTGGAGTTCTTCATCCCCCAGCAGGCCCATGTCCAACAGGGCTGCGCCCAATCGTTTGTCTCCAATGGTCAAGACATTCGCCATTCGACCCGTCCTCCTATGCGAAGCAGATGCTGCCCGGCGTGATGTGGTTGCAAATAAAGGGCGGGGTGCCGGTTTTGTTTTTGCAGTAGCGGGTGATGCAAGCCATCGCTTCGCCTCCTTCTAGTCTTTGCTTATTGTGGGCTCTGGGCGGTAGTCTTTTGGGTCAAATTCCTCATTAGCGCCCGTCGTAAGCCCAAGGCCGGGGTTTTGCAGCACCCAGCGCTCGAGCTTTCGCACCAACCGGGTATAGCCCATTTCCTTCTTAGAAAGAGGAGGAACCAGTACGGTATAGGCCCCAATCAGGTTCCCCCCCAGTACGTCGGTGAAAAGCTGATCCCCCACCACAGCCACCTCACGGGGGGAGAGGGCCAGCCGCTTCAGGGCTTTACGAAAGCCAAACCAGGGTTTGCCCGCCGGACCAAAGCCCGGCACCCCCAGTTTCTCACACCAGTAGCGCACCCGGCCCCGACTGCCGTTGGAAACCAGCATGACCTGAATACCGGCCTCATTAAGGGTTTGTAACCATTCCAGCAAAGCCTGAGGAGCCTCACCGTAGGTCTTATAGGGAACCAGGGTGTTGTCCAGGTCTAGCAAAACTGCCTTAAGCCCCCGCACCCCAAGCCACTCAGGGGTGATATCCGTGACCGATTTGAGACGGGCCTTTGGCTTAAGCACGTCCATAGTGTAACGAAAACTTGTGTAAGACTATAGGCCAGCCGGAAGCGGGGTCTGTTATTCTGACTGAAGGCTCCGAAATTCCAGACAGGTTCACCCAGCCCTGCCATTTTTTGGCAGCATAATCAGGGCCCACATGCGCCCGGTCTGGCCCTGATCGCGCCGGTGCGAAAAGAACGCGGGGTCGGCATAGGTACAGCGCCCCAGGGCCCAGTAGTGATCAGGGCGAATGCCACCTTGCTGGGCCTGGGCTCGCAGGGCCCGCTCCAGGTCGAGCAGGTACTTGCCCGGATGCCGCGGGTCTGGCTCAGCAAAAGCCAGCCCTGCTCGCTCGAACCGCTCGAGTACCTCCGGCCCCACCTGAAAATGGGGGCCGCTGATGCCGGGGCCCACCGCCACACGAATATCGTCGGGGTGGCTCCCCCAGTGGGATTGCATTATTTCCAGCGCCCTGGGCAGGATGCCCGAAACCACCCCGCGCCAGCCTGCATGCAGGGCCCCCACCACGCCTTTCCGGGGGTCGTGCAGCAGGATGGGGTAACAATCGGCCACGCTGACCCGCAGCAGCAATCCGGGGGTGGAGGTGAGCAAACCATCGCCCTCCCATTCCCCCGCTGTCTCGACCACATGTACCTGGTTGCCGTGAACTTGACATAACCCGGCCAGGGGCGGGTTGCCAAAAAGGGCCAGTACCCGCCGACGGTTCTCGAGCACATTCGACGGGTTATCCGCCGTAGACAATCCCAGGTTGAGACTCTCGAAGGGCGCCGGTGAAACCCCGCCCGCACGGGTGGTAAAGCCGTGGGGCACTTCCAAAAGTGGGCTTTGCAGCATAGCCTCGAGCTTACTACAGGCAATCCTTACAGCGCTCTTCACAGACGTGGCCACCCATCCCGTCGGCCACACCTGTGAAGAGCGCTGTGTAACCACAAACACCCGCCTGAAGCGGCGAGTGTTTGTGAGAGCACTAGAACATAACGTAGTTACGCAGTCGGTTCGATCAGACCGTAGTTGCCATCGCGGCGGCGGTAAATCACGTTAATCTGCTCGGTCTCGGAGTTGCGGAACACGAAGAAATCGTGGCCCAGGGCCTCCATTTCAAAGGTGGCATCCTCGGGGGTCATGGGTTTCATGTTGAAGCGCTTGGTGCGGACAATGCGTGGCGTGGCTTCTTCCTCGAGCTCCGCCTGTCCTGCACCCACCATGACGGGCTCAGGAACCGGCTGACGTACCCGCTGGAAGTGACGTTCCTTGTAGCGCTTAAGCTGGTACTCGAGCCGATCAATCGCGCGGTCTATGGCCGCATACATATCGGGGTCGGCCTCCTCCACCCGCACCATACCCCCCGGCACATTGACCTGAATCTCGGCCTTGGCCTTGCGTTCAACCCGCGGCCCCTGGGCCATCGAGAGCACCACTCGAGCTTCGGCGTTGTTTTCGAAGTGGCGATCCAGACGGGCCATTTTTTTGTCCAGATAGTTCTTGAGGGCCTCGGTAATCTCGATTTGACGACCAACCAGCTTGTAGACGTTCATGCTCGCCCTCCTATGGTAGCCCGAGTTGGGATTCCAGGCGGGGTTTCGGGGGGTGAAGGCTACTCGGAAACCTCCACTGGGTCTGGGAGTCCCGAAACTGCGGTCTGGGCTTTCAAAATGCCCTTCTAGCCTGGTGTCCCTATACTATCACTACCCAATGAGGGATATATGTCCAAAATCCATGCCTGCTACACCAGGCTGTACTTCCCCTCCCGCTCGTCACGCACCAGCTGTCCGGCTTTTAGCACCACCACCCGCTGCGGGTAAGCCTCCACCAGGTCGCGGGAGTGGGTGGCCATCAGCACGGTAGCCCC
The DNA here is from genome assembly GCF_017497985.1 of Meiothermus sp. CFH 77666. Classification (NCBI taxonomy): domain Bacteria; kingdom Thermotogati; phylum Deinococcota; class Deinococci; order Thermales; family Thermaceae; genus Meiothermus; species Meiothermus sp. CFH 77666. The sequence continues at coordinate 33,522 of NZ_JAGDFV010000018.1, read as the reverse complement.
CCTGGCGTGCACCGATTTGAATATTTCCAGCACCGCCAGCGCGTTGGCCGGGTCGAGGTTGCCGGTGGGTTCATCGGCCAGCAAGACCTGGGGGTCGCCCACCAGCGCCCGGGCAATCGCTACCCGCTGGGCCTCCCCCACCGAGAGTTCTTCGGGGTAGGCCCGCTTCTTGTGGACAATGCCCACCTGACGCAGTACCCGGGTGGTGCGGGTATCCCACTCAGCTTTGGGCACCCCCAGCACGCGCAGGGCAAAGAGCAGGTTCTCCTCTACGGTCATGTCCTTCAGTAGACGGTGATCCTGAAACACCACCCCAATCCGGCGACGATGCAGGGCAATGCGGTCGCCGCGCAAGGCTTTGAGGTTTTCTCCGGCAAAATACACCGCCCCCGAGCTGGGCTCGATGCGCTTCAGAATCAGGTTGAGCAGGCTGGACTTGCCCGCCCCCGAATGCCCCACCAAAAATACAAACTCGCCTTTTTTGACCTCCAGGCTGAGGTCAAATAGGGCTTTGGTCTGGGTGCGGGGGTACTCGAGCGTCACCCGGTGGAAGTGAATCATCGGTATTCAGGGTACAACAAAGCACCGCCTTGCAGGCCATTGCAAGTTAACCGGGCAGGCTTTTATCGTTTTCCCCTTTCCCTCTCCCCTTGCGGGAGAGGGTGGCGACAGCGCCAGCTGGTTTGGTGCTCTTTTTGCCCAATAAAGCAATTCAGGCGGTAGCCGCTGTCGCCGGGTGAGGGGTTAAAGCGACGATGCCGAGGCAAATGATAAGAGCCTGGTTAACCGGGTTTGGGCGCCGCAAATGTCACGTGGCCGGAGTCTCGATGCTTTTTCGGCCTTCGGCTTCTGACCTCCCTTTTGTCCCCCAATGAACACTTCGCTCTCATTCATTGCCGCTACACTGTTGCATTAGGTGAACGAAACCATGAAGCGCAGAGCCTGGTTAATCGTGGTGGGTGGCATTCTGGCCGCCCTGGTCTATGCCCAGCTGTCTGGCGGAGCTGCCGAGGCTTTCAGTCGCAACCCCAACGGGCAAGCCATCATTCAAACGTATCAACTTATCCAGAACCAGTACCTGAACCGCCTCGAGGCCGACAAGCTCAACCGCGTGCTGGAGGGCGGTATCCGGGGCATGCTCGGGGCCCTGGACGACGAGTTTACCAGCTACTCCCCGCCCCAACGGGCCAGCCTGCGCAACCAGGACGTGCAGGGCGAGTTTTTTGGGATTGGCGCTACCCTGGCCCCCAACGAAAACGGGGGGGGCGCACGGGTGCAGGGCGTCATTAGAGGCCTGCCCGCCTTCAACGCCGGAATTCGGGCTGGTGATGTGATCGTCGAGGTCAACGGCGAGGACATGACCAAGCTCGACCTCAACGAAATCGTCGCCAAGATTCGCGGCCCCCAGAACACCAAAGTCACCGTCGGCATTCGCCGCGATGGCACCAACACCATTTTGCGCTTCGAGATGATCCGGCAACGGGTGGAAATCATCTCGGTTTCCAAAACCATACTGCCGGGGAATGTGGGCTATGTGGCCCTGGAAACCTTTGGCAACGTGCGGGTGATTGAGCAGCTAAATGCCGCCCTGAACGAGATGAAGCAGCGGGGCGTGCAAAAGCTGGTCTTCGACCTGCGCGACAACGGGGGCGGCCTGCTGGATCAGGGCTGCCAGGTGGCCCGGGCCTTCATCCGCGAGGGCCCCATCGTGTATACCCGCACCCGCAACGAAACCCGGCTCTATTGCGACGCCAACGGACAGGTTACCTGGAGCGGCCCGATGGTGGTGCTCATCAACGGGAACTCAGCCTCGGCCTCGGAGATCGTGGCGGGGGCCATGCAGGACACCGGGCGGGCCAAGGTGATCGGGGAAACCTCGTTTGGCAAGGGCGTGGGGCAGAACGTGATTGACCTGCCCAACGGCGGCGACCTGACCCTGGTCACCTTCGAGTGGCTCACCCCCAAGCGGCGGGGCATCAACAAGCAGGGCATCAAGCCCGATATCGAGGTCAAGGACACCCGCTTCGAGGTACCCGTGGCCTTCGAGGGCACCGGGGCCAAGCCAGGCGAAAGCGTGACCATCAGCATCGGCGGCCAGACCTTTACCACCAGGGCCGACGACAAGGGCAAGTTCAGCTTCAGCCAGCCCCGCCCTGCCGTGAACCTGCCTGCCGAGCGCGGCCAGGCCGAGGTAGACCTGAACAAAGACGCCATCCTGCGCCGGGCGCTGGAAGAGCTAAGGTAAGTTTTTCACCACAGGCCGGGGCTCGAGAGCGGGTTTTGCACCGTTGCTTTGGGCCTTCGGCCTTAGGCTTTAATCGTGGCGATGATCCTGCTCGAAGACCTCAGCAAGCGGTATGGCCCGTTTGTGGCGCTGGATGGCCTGAACCTCGAGGTTCGCCCCGGCGAAACCCTGGCCCTGTTGGGGCCCAACGGGGCCGGCAAAAGCACCACCATCAAGGCGCTGGTGGGGTTGCTGCGGCCCAGCCGGGGCCGGGCGCTGGTGAACGGGGTGGATGTCTGGAAAGACCCGGTGCGGGCCAAGGCCCAGTTTGGCTATGTGCCCGACCGGCCTTACCTGTACGGCAAGCTGTCGGGCCTCGAGCTCTTGCGCTTTGCCGCCGGGGTATACCGGCTTCCCCGGGCCAAAGCTGAGGCCCGCATCGAGGAACTACTGGTGCAGTTTCGCCTGGATCGCTTTGCTTCCTCGCTGATCGAAACCTATTCACACGGTATGCGGCAAAAGCTCTCGCTGGCCCTGAGCCTGCTACACGCGCCGCAAGCGCTCATTCTGGACGAGCCGATGGTGGGCCTCGACCCCCACGCCACCCGGCTGGTCAAAGACCTGCTCCACGACTACTCCAAGGGCGGGCGGGCGGTGCTGTACGCCACCCACCAGCTCCACCTGGCCGAGCAGGTTGCCGACCGGGTAGCCCTGGTGCACCGGGGCCGTCTGCTGGCCCTGGGTGCGCCTAAAGAACTCCTGCATCAACACGGCTCTGCCGATCTGGAGGAGTTCTTCCTGCGGCTCACCGAGGATGCCAACGAACCCGAACCGATGCTGGTCTAGGGCTCACCCGAATTGCAGAGCCACAGCCTAGCGGGTCATAAGGGCGTATTCCCTCACGATCATCACGGATAGACTGCTCTAAACGTAACACAGCCAAAAAGATTCGTCTGGGACAGAAAGAGAGGCTGGTATGCCTTTGCTGCCCAGGCACATCCAGTTGCGCCGTATGGGGCGAGGTTTTTGGTGTTTCCAACGGGCAAAATGCCATTTGATATGCTCTAGAGCACCGTTACGGCTCAGGTTTACTTGGTAGGAAAAGATATAATCCCCTACGAGGCTAGAGATGCGGGGGCGCAATGTTTTTCTGTTGGTTCTGATCGTCGCGATGGCGGTTTTCGCCTGGCGCAACTGGGCGGTGTTTAGCGAGGAGAAAACGCTTTCGCTGATTTTTACCCAGGTGACCGCACCTTTTGGCATCGTGATGCTTTCCATCATGGCGGTGCTGGTGGTGGTTTATTTCCTGTACACGGTAGGGCTCGAGACCGCCGCTTTGCTCGAGGTCAAGAAATACGCGCGTGAGCTGCTATCTACCCGCAAACTGGCCGACGAGGCCGAGGCCAGCCGCTTCTCCGAGCTCAAGAAATGGCTCGAAGGGGAACTCGAGGGCCTCAAGGCCCAGAGTCCGGCGGGGCTCGAGGCCAAGCTGCAAGAGGTGGTCGAGCGCATTGACCGGGTGGAACACGAACTGCGCGAGGACATCGAGAAGGCCGGCAACACCCTGGCCGCCTACATCGGCGAGCTCGAGGACCAGCTCACCGGCCAGGACAGGCACCCTCCGCCTCCGCGTTGAGCAAAACCCGCAAACCCGCTAAACTAAACCCTGCTTGGGGGCCGTTAGCTCAGTTGGTCAGAGCAAGCGACTCATAATCGCCAGGTCGCGGGTTCAAGTCCTGCACGGCCCACCAGCTTTTTCAAAAGAGCGCTCGCACTGCATTGGAAGAAGCCTGGTTATGGTGACTCTGGTGGCGCCATTTTCAGGCTGTTCTGCTGAACTCCTACCAACGTTACCCGTACAAGCACATACCCCTCATCCGGCAACACCCCAGACGCAGTCAATGACGTTTCCGGCACTATTGGTCTGTACTACCGGCGGGGTGTCGCCACCTTCTCCCGCAAGGGGAGAAGGAAAGGGGTTCAGTTTGGATTTGGCATCAGGGCGTGGAGGGCAGCGAGATTTTCCCAGCAATGGCATCCCTGCGAGCACCTGTGGTCTGTTTGAGAATGTTGGGCAGCTCGAGGTAGCGTAAGTAACCCAACACCGCAAAACAAAGGGCCTCGCGGTGTTTGGAATCGAAGCCTTTTTCCTCGAAGGTGTACACCGGCACGGGCAGCAGCGTCTTGAGGTGTTGCATCAGGGTGGCGTTATAGGCCCCCCCACCGGCCACCCAGATTTCGTCCAGGCCGTGTGGGAGCACAAAGTCCTGGTAGGCTCGGGCAATAGTGCGGGCCGTGAACTCGGTGAGGGTGGCCAGCAGGTTGGCAGGGGGCAGAGCTGCGTCCTCGTCCAGCATTTCCAGATTCCAGACCTCACGGCCGGTGGATTTGGGGGGCTTCCGATCAAGGTAGGGGTGGGTGAGCCAGCGCTCTACCAGCAACGGGTCGGCCCTGCCCGAAGCGGCGATGGTGCCCCCGGTATCCTGCTTCAGGCCCAGCCGGGCCGCAGCTTCGTCGAGCAGGGCGTTGCCCGGGCCGGTATCAAAGGCCAGGACTTTCTCGGGGTTCAGGTCGGCGGGCAGGTAGGTCAGGTTGGAGATGCCCCCAATGTTGTGGATGGCGCGACTGACCCCCCTTTCCCCATAGAGCAGCAGGTCGGGGTAGGGCACGAAGGGCGCGGCCTCTCCACCCAGGGCCATGTCCGAGGGGCGAAAATCCGACACCACCGGCACTTCCAGGGCCTCGGCCAGATAAGCCGGCTCGCCAATCTGCAAGGTAGCCTGCGGGGGTTCGTGCCAGACGGTCTGTCCGTGGGAAGCCACCAGGTCTACCCGGCCTTTGAAAGGGGCCGCTGCTTCGGCATAAAAACGCCCCAGGGCGTGGTGCAGCAGGGCTACCTCGCGGGTAAGGGACTGCGATTTCTGGGTACGGATAATCTGGGCCCGCAGGTCGGCTGGAAAGGGAGCTTCTTGGTGCTCGAGTACACGCCAGTGCAGCTCTGGCGGCCGCCCGTCCAGCTCAGCAAGCAAAAGATCCAGCGCGTCAGCGGACGTGCCGGACATCAGGCCCAGAACCCGCATACTTGCTACTTTACCGCGATTTAGGCAGGTTGTTCAGGGTAACCTTCAAACCGCCCCGGAAGAGCGCACATCCATCGTTGTAAAGATACCGACCCGAGGTCTCCAGTCGGAGACCAAAAACCCCCACTTACGGGTACAACCCCAGCAAAGACCGTGCTTCCAATACCCGCGTAGCAGCCACAATGTAAGCCGCCGTGCGTAGCGAGACCTTTTTATCCTGGGAGACCTGCCAGACCGCCTCAAACGACTGGCGCATGAGCCGCTCGAGCCTGGCATTGATTTCATCTTCTGTCCAGAAAAAGCTGTTGAAGTCCTGTACCCATTCAAAATAGCTCACCGTCACGCCACCGGCGTTGGCAATCACATCGGGAATGACCAGAATCCCCCGCTCGCTCAAAATATCGTCGGCAGCAGGGGTGGTGGGGCCGTTGGCCCCCTCGGCAATGATTTTGCACTGTACCTTCCAGGCATTGGCCTCGGTAATCTGCTTCTCGAGCGCGGCTGGCACCAGGAACTCGCAGGGGGTGGTCAGCAGGTCGGCAGCAGGAATGGCCTCGGCTTTGGGATAGCCCTTGACGCCCCCCATCTGACGCACGTACTGGGTAAGGTCGTAGGGGTCTATGCCGGCATCGTTGCGAACGGCCCCTGTGACGTCCGAGACCGCAACAATTTTGGCTCCGTGATCATGAAAGATGCGGGCTGCTGCATTGCCCACATTTCCGAAACCCTGCACCACCACCCGGCTGCCTTCTACGGGCAGGCCGATTTTTTCAGCCGCCGCCGCCGCCGTCACAAACACCCCGCGTCCGGTAGCGTCCTGCCGCCCCAGCGAACCGCCTACCGAGATGGGTTTGCCGGTGACCACCCCTGGGGCAGTCCGCCCCACGTTCATGGAGTAGGTATCCATCATCCAGGCCATTTCGCGGGCCCCGGTGCCCATGTCGGGAGCCGGAATGTCTTTGTCCGGGCCAATGATGATCCCGATTTCGGAGGTATAGCGGCGGGTCAGGCGTTCAATCTCGCCGGGGCTGAGCTTGCGGGGATCCACCCGGATGCCCCCCTTGCCACCGCCGTAGGGCAGGCCCACCGCGGCGTTCTTGATGGTCATCCAGGCCGATAGCGCCATCACCTCGGAGAGGGTCACGTCCTGGTGGTAGCGAATCCCCCCCTTGGCGGGGCCGCGGAAGGTGTTGTGGTGTACCCGGTAGCCCTCGAAGTGGGCCACCGAACCGTCGTCCATCTGGATGGGCACATCCACGATCAAAATGCGCTTGGGTCGCTTGAGGTCTTCAACCCAGAAAGCCAGTTTGCCCAGGTAAGGGGTGACACGGTCTACCTGGGCCAGATAAATTTCCCAGGGGCCGATGTTGTCGCTGCAAAGGTAGGAAAGGGGTTCCGATTTCATGCGTTCCTCCACGGATGCGGATAGCTCATAGTTGATAGCCGATGTACCAGTACGGCGGCCTCTGTTCAGGGATACACACCGCGTAAGCGGCTGGCCTCGTTGATGCGCTCGAGAGCCAGCGCATACGCCCCCGCCCGCAGGTCGCCCTGCAGGGGTTTGGCCCGCTCGAGCACGGCTTGCAAGCTCTGGTGAATGAACTCGCGCAGCTTTTGCTGCACTTCGCCTTCTTCAAAGAAAAGCATCGAGAGGTCTTGCACCCACTCGAGGTACGAGAGCACCAGCCCGCCACCGTTGGCCAGGATGTCGGGTACTATCTGCGTACCCTGGAGCTGGAGCAGGTACTCAGCCTCCGGGGTGATGGCCCCGTTGGCCCCCTCCAACACCACCTGGGCTGCAATTTGCCTGGCATTGTATTCGTTTATAACGCCTTCTACGGCGGCCGGAACCAGGTAGTTCACCTTCAGGGTCAAAAGTTCGTGATTGGTGATGGGTTTGCCTCCCGGGAAGCCTTCCAGATTGCCCCGCTCGGCATAGTGCTGCTCGAGGGCCGCCACGTCCAGCCCTTCGGGGTTGTACACCCCACCCTGGCTGGTCGAGATGGCCACCACCTTTAGCCCTTCCCTGACTGCGTATCGGGCCACCGCACTGCCCACCTGGCCGAAACCCTGAATGGCCATGCTGGCCCCCACCACCGGCCAACCTTTGACCTGGGCCAGATCCGAGAGCGCATACACCAACCCCTGGCCACCGCCTTCGTCTTTCACCGCCACCCCCCCGAGCTGGGGTGGCTTGCCCGTAACGGCGCTAAGGGTGGTCTGACCACGGGTCATGGTAAAGGTATCCTGAAACCAGGCCATGACGGTATCGTTGGTGCCCAGATCGGGGGCCAGTACATCTTCATCCGGGCCAATCAGTTCAATGAGTTCGGTCACGTAGCGGCGCGAGACCCGCTCGAGTTCGCGCCTCGAGAGCTTGTCCGGGTCTACCACCACCCCACCCGCCGACCCCCCAAAGGGCAGGCCAAACACCGCCGATTTCAGGGTCATCCAGGCCGCCATGCCACAGGTCTGGCCCAACCCGACCTCCGGGTGATAGCGCACCCCCCCCAGGGCAGGGCCCCGGGCGATGTTATGAATCACCCGGTAGGCGGTAAAGTTCCGCACACTGCCGTCGTCCATCACCACCGGCAGCGAAACCCCCACCGAGCGCTTGGGGTGGGTCAGGTACTGGATGGTGGCGGGGTGGATTTTGGCTACCTTGATGGTGGCCTCGAGGCGGCGCAAAAAGCTATCCCACAGGCTGGCATCTCCGGGGGGGCGGTAGGCATTTCTGAGCGGCATTTGCAAACCTCCGTTTCGTAGGTCTTGGGGCCATTTTGTCACAGCCCGCATGGGCGTTTGACCCTAATTTCGACGCTCATGAGTATACCTGTAGGCTGGTTTGGAAGAAACGAAAAGGCTCGAGGGTGGAGCATCGGGTTCACACACAAACTTTTAGCATCAGGTAGATTGCCGACCCCTGCGGCCAACCGGTAGGCTGTGTGCGGTGATGGTATGAGCGAAGCCCGCACACTGGAACTGGTCTTTCCCGAACACGCCAACCCTGGGGGCAACGCCTTCGGGGGTTTTGTACTAGGCCTGATGGATAAGGTAGGCTCCTACGCGGCCATCCGCCGGGCCCGCAAGCGCTGTGTAACGGTACGGGTCGGTGAGGTGGTGTTCGAGGTGCCCATCAAAGTGGGCGATCTGCTCGAGGTCGTGGCCAGAGTAACGAAAGTGGGCCGCACCTCGCTCACGGTGGAGGTCGAGGTCTACCGCGAGAACCTGCGCGAGCCCCGGATGTTGGCGACCAAGGGAAACCTGACTTATGTGGCGGTTGATGAACAGGGAAAGCCCACCCCTGTGGATGGGTAGCTCCCAAACAAGCATGCGGGGGTGGGTGGTAGGGGGTAGGTGGTGGGTCTCCATCACCTGTCCCCTACCCCCTATCCCCTACCTCCTATGGAATGCAGAGCGCTCCAAACACCCGATGTCTCGGATGATGGATACTCAACCGAAGTGCACTTCTGGCTACCTTACCCGCACCAGCTCACGCCGGGCCAGAGCTTCGAGTTCGTCGCGGTAGATGGAAGGGGGCAGCACCCGGAGAGCCGCGATGGCCTGCTCAACCCGTGCCGCGATGGCCTGGGTGACCTCGAGGTCGGCCCCCGATAGCACCGCCAGCTCCTGCAGGCGGGCGATATCGTTCGGCTCACTGGCCCTGCGCCTGAAGATGGCCTCCACTTCGGTAGGGTAAGCCTCCAGAAGCCGCAAAGTGATGAGCGTCACCTTGCCCTCGCGCACGTCGCCGCCGGCCGGTTTGCCCAGCACCTCCGGGGTGCCCATCAAGTCCAGGTAGTCGTCGCGCATCTGGAAAGCCTGCCCGTACAGGGAGCCAAAGCGGGCCAGGGCCTCCCGCTCTTCCACCGGTGCCTCGCCCAGCACCGCCGCCCCCTCACAGGCCACCCGCATCACCGAGGCCGTCTTGCCGTCGATGATGCGCTCGTAGTTTTCCAGCGAGTAGTCGTGCAGCGCCGCCACCTGAAACTGCAGGACTTCGGCCTCGGAAAGCTGCCGGGCGGTCTCGGCAAACATCGCCACCAGCTCCATCCGCCCGGTCTGGGCCAGCAGGGCCATCAAACGGGATAGCAAATAGTCGCCCGAAAGCACCGAGACCGCGTTGCCATACTTGCGAAAGGCCGCCTCCTTACCGCGCCGGGTCTCGGCATCGTCTACCAGGTCGTCGTGCAGGAGCGAGGCCGAGTGCAGAAGCTCCACCGCCAGGGCCAGCTCCATTGCATGTGGAACCCCGCCCAGCACCTCGCTGGACAGGAAGACCAGCCGGGGCCGCACCCGCTTGCCCCCCGCCGTCACCAGGTCTTCCTCGATGAGACGAACGAACTCCACCTCCGAGCGCACCACCGCCCGCAGCTGTTCCTCGAAGGCTTCTAACTGAACCTCGAGGGTCGAGGTGAAGTCCTTGATGCTCATATCATCATGATATTCACAACTACTCTAAAAAGAGTAGGGCTGGCTTACCTGCTCGTTTAGGGCTGGCTTATCAAGGGTTGATCACGTGCGGAACCGGCAGCGTTACCGTACGCACCGTGTTGTTCAGGCTCATGGCCTCGTATCCGGTGATGGACACCGTGCCGGGGTTCGCCCCAAAAGTTAGGGTGTAAGAGATTTTGGGGCAGGCATCGGCTGCAGTGGGGGGAAGGCACTCTGGAATGCTAACGCTGGGAAGTTGATTGGGAGACGGCGTCAGCAGGATACGAGAAATCTGCCCTGAGGGGCTGCCCAGGTAAGGCTGCAACTCGAGTTCAATGACGTAACCACCCCCCGAGACCGGGCCAAAGGACTTGGTGCTGAAGCGTACGCTGGGAATACCAAAGTCCGTCACAAAGTTGCTGCACCCAGCCAGCATAAAAGCGGTCACCACCAGGGCGATAAGCTTTTTCATCCGATCATCTCCTCTCTCCACTTGGGGTTGAGCACGAAGAACGAAAGCCTGCTGAGTCCGGCCAGGAAATCTACGTTCTCCACTGCCACTTCCTTGGGCACTTCCAGAACTGCCGGGGCGAAGTTCAGGATGCCCTTTATCCCTGACTCTACCAGACGATTGGCCACCGCCTGGGCCGAATCAGCAGGAACGGCCAGAAGGCCGAACTCGATGCGTCTTTCGGCCACGGCCCGGGGCAGGTTGTCCATGCTTTCAACCGAGAGGCCACGGAAGGTGGTGGTTACTTTGGAGGGGTCGCGGTCAAAAAGGCCCTTTAGCTCGAAAATTTCGCTGAAGCCGGGATAGTCAGCGATGGCCTGGCCCAACCGGCCCATACCTACAATGCACAGTCCCCACCTGCGGTTGAGGCCCAGAATTTGCCGCAGTTCCCGGCGCAAAATCTGTACCGTGTAGCCCACCCCCCGGGTGCCGTAGCTACCAAAGTACGAGAGGTCTTTGCGTACCTGGAAAGCGGTGACCTGGGCTTCCTCGGCCAGTTGTTCGGAGGAGGTGCGGTTGATACCCCGCGCCTCGAGGTCTTCCAAAATCCGCAGGTAGGTGACCAGGCGGGAGATGGCCGCGCTGGGTACTTTAGCCATATAGAACTCCTGTTAGGAACATCTAGCGAACCTCCAGAACCTCGAGGCCCCTGGCCCGCAGGGCCGCAGCAGCCGCCGAGGCATCGTCCAGGGGGCCCACGCGCACCTTCACCAGGCCGCCCTCCTCCACTAGCACCACCGGATAGCCCGCTTGCCGCACCGCTTCAACCACCGACTGAGCACTCTGGGCATTGCGGAAAGCCCCTACCTGCAGGAAACGGCTGGCGCTGGGGGCGGGCTCGGTCTGGGGTTCGGGGGTGGGAGCTGCAGGGGTACTGGCTGCCATTCGAGCGACCTGGGGTTGGTACTGACCAAGGGTGTTGGCGATGGTGCGGGCTCGAGCCTGGCTGCTATAGGGGCCCACCCAGACCCGGGTGAGTTCACCGGAGACCTCGAGGCCCACCGGATAGCCCTGTCGGCGCAGGGTTGCGGCCAGGCGTTCAGCGTTTTCGCGGTTGCCAAACGAGCCCACCATCACCCGCCAGCTTCCTCCCGCATCGGCGGTCAGATTTGGACGTTCAGGCCTGGGCGCAGACGCAGGACGGGCCGTCTCCGGCTGCACCGGTTGCGATTGTCTGTCCTCTACCTTAGGAGGAGCCGGAACAGGCTTGGGCACGGAAGTTGGGGCCGCAGGCGCCTGAGGGACGGGCAACACCGTGACCACCGTTTCGGGTTCCGGCTGGGGCTGAGGCCGAGCGGCGGGCGGGGTTTGGGATCCCGGCTGGGGGGTTGCGGGGGCAGTTTGCAGCTGGGGTTGTGGTGCAGGGAGGGAGGTTGGGGGTTGGGCTTGCGGAGCCGAAGGGGGAACACTAGAAGGGGGCGTAGCCCCCCCCGGTGACCCAGCGAACGGGTTAACCCCGGTCAGAAAAAGCACCACACCCGCCATAATGGCCGCAACCAGCAGGAAGATCAGCGCATCGAGCCAGTTTGTTCTAAGCCAACCCATGCCATCAATCTACCGCAATAAGTCCCGGGCAGGGGCATAACCCAGGTCGGCAGAGCGCTGCCAGGCCCGCCGGGCTTCGGCCAGTCGGCCCAAGGAGCGCAGGGTGAGACCCAGGTTGTACCACGCTACCGAGTTACGGCCATCCAAGGCTACCGCCTGCGAGAGCACCCGCTCGGCGTCGGAGTATTTGCCCGCAGAGTACAGCGCCGCCCCCAGGTTGGCCGCTGTGGGGGCACTGGGCGCCAGGGCCTGGGCTTTTTCCAGCGATGCTGCTGCGGCAGCGTAGTCCTTCAGATTGAACTGCGAGACCCCCAGGAAGAACCAGGCCTCGGCGTTGTCGGGCCTTTGCTGGGTCACCTGCGAAAGGGTTTCGACCGCCTCGGTGTAGCGACGCAAGGCATACGAGGACTTCCCCTGCAGGAACAAAGCATCTAGCCTGTCGGCTCCCTGGCTGGCTTTGACGGCCATCGCAGCGAAGCGCCCCGACTCGGCGGCCTGGCCCAGACGGTCATAGGCTGTGGCCAGTCCCAACAACACCTTGGGCTCATCGGGGTTCTGGGCATAGGCACTCTGGAAAGACTCCAGAGCCCCCCTGGGGTTGCCATCGCGCAAGCGGGCTACCCCCAGGTTGTAATGAGCAGCCCACAGCTTGGGATCGAGGCGAACGGCTTCTTGTAGTGAAGCCTGTTGCTCACGGCCTTGTTGCAGGGAAGACTTTTTGAGGAGCAGCTGGGCCCGTACCGAGTTGTCTTTGGTGGCCTCGAGGCCCCGGTCAATCTCGCGCAGCGCTCGCAAGGGTAACCCCTGGGCTACGTAGATGTCGGCAATTTGCGAGATGGCCTGCACGTTGGCGGGGTCGTTGCCGAGGATCTGGTAAAGCACCGGCAGGGCTTCCAGGGGTTTGTTGGCCCTGATCAGGCTATCGGCCAGCAAAGAGGTCAGCTCGGCGTCACCGGGGAGTTTCTCTAAGCCCTTGCGGGCGGCAGCCGTAGCGGCTTCGTGCTGCCCCTGGGTGCGCAGGGCCTTGACCTGGCCAATGTATGCAGGTTTGAGATCAGCGGCACTCAGGTTGGCTTTCTCGCCCACCTCGACCGCTTTAGCAAAGGCCTGGGCGGCCTCGGCAGCCTGGCCCTGGCGGTCGCGCACCACCCCCAGGTTGAACCACCCCTCAAAACGATTGGGATCGAGGGCGGTGAGCTGGGTGAACTCGAAGGCAGCGCCTCGCAGGTCGCCCAGGCGGTACAGGGCCAGACCCAGCCCAAAGTGGGCGCTGTAATTGGAGAAATCCCGGGCAATGACCGCCTCAAAACCCTGCACGGCTTCGTTGAGGCGCCCAGCCTCGAGGGCAGCCTGGGCCTGTTGCAGCGTTTGCTGAACAGCAGGGGCGGGCTGACTTTGCTGCGCTAAGCCCAGCGAAAAAATCAGAAGCGCCGCGCACAAAAGTTGTTTCATAGCGTCTCCTTCAGGTTAATCCTCATCTTGACGCCCATTGTAGCACGTGAAGAAACTGCTCAAGCGGCAAATGCACTTGTCAAGCCTAATTTGGCCATGAAATTCAGCAGCATTTCTGCAAGCGAGGGCTGCAATTGCGGGTGCAAACAGACCGATTGCAGAACCAATAGCCCTGGAGGCCCTCTTTTTGAATCCTGGAGCGCGCTCCTGCTGCGGTCGGTGAAAGGGGATTCTTTCGGGCCATGCAGTATTGGAGATTGCAAAATTGCCAGCGCTGTCGCCACCCTCTCCCGCAAGGGGAGAGGGAAAGGGGAAAACAATAAAAGCCTGGCAAAATTGCAGGGTGTGTCCCTGTTTCAACCAGCCTCAACAACCCCAACTCGTCGTGAAACCCCTCTGGATGCCGATCACCGTAGCGGCACTGACCTTCCGGCGCAGACCGAGTACCCCTACGGGGGCTTGGATAGAGCTTTGTGCAGTACCCCAAGGGGGATTGACCGTCTGGGTTCATTGGTTGATTTTGGAACGCACCCAAATTGCAGACCATCTTGACCGAGCGGGTCTCCCCCGCTAGTATGTAAAAGCTGTCACGTGCAGCCGCCGTCGCGGGGTGGAGCAGTCTGGTAGCTCGTCGGGCTCATAACCCGAAGGTCATAGGTTCAAATCCTATCCCCGCAACCAGCCAGAGGCCCCGGAAAAAACCGGGGCCCTCCTATTTTTATCCGGTCAGACTTTTTCGATGCGCCCAAAAGCCTCGGCGGGGGTGCGTGCGCCGATGGCAAAAAGGGCCACCCGCAGTTCGTGCAGGAAGTTCAGGAGCCACTCCACCACTGCTTCCGGGCCCTTCAGGGCCGGTTTCAGCAGCGGGCGGGCCACCGCCACCAGCTGCGCCCCTAGGGCCAGGGCCTTGGCGGCATCGGTGCCGGTGCGAATGCCCCCCGAGGCGATCAGGGGCTTGTGGGGCAGAATACGCCGGCACTCCACCAGGGCCTCTGCGGTGGGGATGCCCATCTCCACCAGTTCGGGGTGCAGGATACGCCCGTGGTGTACAAGCTCTTCTACCCTGGCCCAGCTCGTACCCCCTGCGCCCGCCACATCAAGGGCAGCCACAGGCAGGGGGGCTAACTGTTCGGCCACTTCGCGCCCAATGCCGTGCCCCACTTCCTTAAGGATGACCGGAAAAGAAACCTGAGGCAAAAGACCCGCCAGTTTGTCCAGCAAACCGCTAAAGTCGGTATCGCCCCCCACCTGAAGGGCCTCCTGCAAGGGGTTCAGGTGGAGCGCGAGGGCATCGGCCCCCACCTGCTGTACGGCCTGCTCGAGCTGCGCCAGGCCGTAGCCCTTGTTGAGCTGTACCAGCCCCAGGTTGCCAATCAGGAGCGTGGTGGGCGCTACCTCGCGCACCTGAAAACTGGCCCTGGCCTGGGGGCGCTCCAGCATGACCCGCTGGCTACCCAGCATCAGGCCCACCCCCAGATGTTCGGCGGCCTGGGCCAGCGCCCGGTTGATGCGCGCGCCGTGCGCCTCGCCGCCGGTCATGGCCCCGATCAAGAAGGGGGCCTGGAGGGTTTTGCCCAGAAATTCGGTGGATAAACGCACCTCCTGCAAGGCCAGCTCGGGTAGGGCCCGGTAGCGTAGGCGGTAGCGCTCAAACCCGGTGGTGAGGCGGGTGTACTCCACCGGCTCGTGAAGGCAGACCTCGAGGTGTTTGCGCTTGCGTGTTTGAATATCGGATGCATCGCTCACGGCTAGCGCGATTGTACAGGCCCCGGGTGGGCTGCCTCGAGCCAGGCCCAGAAACTAGATGGGCCGTCTCAGATAGAATCTTGCTGCCACACCGAGCACTAAAACCCTCGCAAAACGCTTTATAGTAACGCTGATGATACTCCTGGTTCCTGAAGCAACTGAACCCAGTCTATTGCAGGGCTTCCCCGACGAGGTAGAGATTGCCTTTCTGCCCAAGGAAGCCCCCTTGTCGGAGCAGGCCCTGCGGGCCGAGTTTGCCGTAGCTCCGTATGGCGGCGCCAGGCGTTTTTTTGCGGAGTTGCCCAACCTGAAGCAGCTCAAGGTGGTGCAGACCCTTACGGCGGGGGTGGACTGGATTCTGCCACGGCTACCCCCTGGCATCGTGCTGTGTGATGCGGCGGGGGTGCACGATATTCCGGTGTCGGAATGGATTGTGGCAGCGGTGCTGGGCGCCGTCAAGCGCTTCCCCGAGTTCCGCGATGCCCAGCGGGAGCAGCGCTGGGCCTACCGCTGGGTAGACGACCTCGAGGGCTCCACGGTGCTGTTTCTGGGGTACGGCTCCATTGCCCGAGCCACCGAAAAGCGCCTGGCCCCTTTTGAGCTTCAGTTTATCCGGGTAGCCCGCACGGCCCGCGAGGGCGTTCATGCCTGGGCCGACCTGCCCGCCCTGCTTCCCCAAGCCGACGTGGTCATCAACCTGCTGCCACACACCCCGGCCACCGACAAGTTGATTGGGGCGGCCCAGTTTGCCCAGATGAAACCGGGGGTGCTGTTCGTCAATGCTGGGCGGGGCAAAACCGTGGATCAGGAGGCCCTGGTAGAGGCCATCCGGGCCAAGCAGGTGCGCCTGGTCACCGATGTCACCGACCCCGAACCCCTCCCCGAGGGCCATCCCCTATGGTCGCTGCCGGAGGTGTTCTTGACCCCCCACATGGCCGGCTCAACCCCCAAGCTATTCGAGCGGGGCTTCCGGCTGGTGCGCGAGCAGGTAGCGCGGTATGTGCGCGGCGAACCCCTGCAAAACGTGGTGCGGGATGGGTATTGACCTGCTCCTGGCCCTGCTATTTGCAGCGGGGGCCTGGGCTATGGCACTGTGGGTCTCGGCAGAGGTGAGCCTGAGCAAAGCCCAGAACCGCTTGCAAAGCGCCATCCATGTAGGGCTTACCGTAGCGATTCAGGCGGTGTATGTGCTGTCGGTGCAGACGGTAGGCACCTGGCGCGATGCGTTGCTGGTGATTTCGGTCATGCTGCTCCTGGCCTGGTATGGCATGTTGGGCCTGACCAAAGCCATGACCCCCGGTGCTTCCACAAGCGCCCAGGGCTCTTCAGGGCTTGTCCGGCTTGTTCAGCGCCTTCAGCTTACAGGCCACCGGGCGTTCGCCTTTGTAGCTCTATTGCTGATGGGCCTGGGCGCCCTCTTTGGGCTGGCCGACCCCACCCTGGCCCTCACCCTAACCCTGCCGTTTTTGACGGCTTTATTCTGCACCCTGTGGCTGCCACGCTGGGTACGCAAATGGGCCTGACCCCCCTATCGGCGGGCCGGGCGCACCCAGAATAGCGCTACCGAGATGAACAAAAAAGCAATCCCCGCCTGAAGCGGAATGGGAAAGCTGGGCACGTACTCGACGTTGCAGGGAATGGGGCCCTTGCAAACATTGGGCGCAACCCCCGGAACCCATAGCTCCAGGAGGTGATAGCTGCTCCAGAACAACCCCAGTAGCGAAAGAGTCAGGGCATAGGGCCTGATGCCAGCATCGTTACGCCAGGTTGCAATGCCCAACAGGAACACCAGTGGATACATGGCGATGCGCTGGTACCAGCACAGGGTGCAGGGAATAAAGTTGCGTACCTCAGAGTAGTAGAGGCTCCCAAGCGTCGCTACCAGCGCGACCAGCCAGGCAAACGCCAGCAGAAGCGCGTTGCGGTCAAAAGTGGAGGGAGATGAGGTCTGCACCTGCTCATTCTAATACCGAACTTACCAGGATAGTTTTTTGAGGGGCGTTCTTACCTCACCCGGCGACACCTCCAGGGCCGAAAGCTCAAAGCCAAAGGCTTTACAAGGTGTGTGCAATACCGCTTTTACCTGAGCACATCGTATACCGTGGATCTGGGGGGTAGGTGTTTAAGACCCACCACCCACCTCCCACTCCGCCCCTACCTCATGCGCCGTTAAAAGTTGGTTCTACGCCTAAAGTTGTTACAGCGCCCTTCACAGACGTGGCCGCCCACCCAGGCGGCCAGTGTTCTGTCCAGGACAAGGGGTTCTTAATCGCGAATGGCTCGATTTTTGTGCAGAGTGCTCTAAAAGCTTGCCTCACCCAACGCTAGTCCGCCGCCTGGGGCTGGGGTGTTTTGGTGCTTTCTCCGCGCAGGAAGAAGAGCAGTCCCAGCACGAAGGGAATGAAGGGCATCCAGAGGTTGGGATAGGGGTAGAACAGAGCGATTGCCAGCAAACCCATCACCCAGCTTTCCCAGCGTTGCAGGGGCCGACGGGTGTACCCCACCGTGGCGGCGGCCAGGAAGACGATGGCTGTACCCGTGAAGAAGAAGCGCTCGAGGATGATGAACCAGCCCTCAATGCCCGGCACGTTCTGCACAATCGGCAGAATCAGCAGGCCGGTTCCGGTAAAGGAGAGCAGGAAGAAGAAGCCGATAATGTACTTGGCCAGCGCCACCCGCGCCGCATAAACCCCCGTAAGAATGGGGTTGGTTTTGAACACCGAGGCCGCTGCGTAGCCCGAGAGCGCCACCGGCGGGGTCACGTCGGCCAGCACCGCGTAGTAGAAGAGGAACATGTGGGTAGCCAGGGTTGCAGCCAGCACCGCCTGCTGGGGCTCGAGGCCATACCCCTGGAAGTTGGCTGCTGCAATCTTGATAATCGCTGGAGCCGTCAGCGAGGCGGTCAGCACATAGGTCGCCGTCGGCGGCACCCCCATGCCCAGAATCAGGCTGAAGACAGCCGTGACCAGGGTCGCAAGCAACAGGCTTTCTCCGGAAACCTGCCCGAGGAATATCGAGAACTTGGAAGGCAGGCCGGTAATCACCATCATGCCGAAAATCAGGTTTGCCGCCACAATTGCTGAACCAATGGGAATCAGTTGACGGAATCCCTCGGCCAGGCCCAGCGCAATCGGTTCAATGGTCCCGCGCACCTTGCCGCTGGCCAGGGTCGGGTAAACAAAGGTGCCCAGCAAAAGCCCCAGCACCGCTAGCGTCACGGGCAAAACCGGTATTTTACCCAGATCCCAGCCTGCCAGCACCGGCAGAAAAGCGCCCCCCAGGGCCAGCCCGATGCCTAGGGGCAGCCCCACCTTGTAGGCCGGACTCCGCATGGCCTCGGCCAGGGGTGCAGGTCTTAGCGTGGGGTCAAGGTAGCAGATCAGAATAAAGGCTAGGGAAGCTAGGTACACAGCCGTCGAAACCTCGGTGCCCAAAAAGAGCATCACCACAATCAGGACAATAGGGATAAAGATAGTGCTGTAGCGAAGGGCATACCGATATCCCAGTTCGATATCCGCACCGACTGGTGGCAACTTGGCCTTACGCGCATAGAATTCGTTGAAAGTAAGGATACTCGCCAGGTACAAAAGCATGGGCCCAATCGCCATGATGATCACCCACAAATAGCTAATCTGCAAAATTTCCACCATCACGAAGGCAATTGAGCCCAGCACCGGGGGGGTAATGAGCGCAATGGTACCAGCCGTGGCGACCAGCCCCGCAGCGATCATCTTGTCGTAGTTGGCTTTTTCGTAGAGCGGCTTGGTCAGGGTAGCCACAAACTGGGTGTCGGCTGCCCCCGAGCCACTGAACATGCCCATGAAGACCGAAGCAATACCGGTTACCCGGCCAGGGGTTTGCGGGGTGCGACCCACCATTGCCAGAGCAATATTGGCCACTACCCGCCCCAGCCCCAGCGCACCAATCAGCCCTGAGAGGATGGTGAAGTAGACCAGGTACTTGGCCGATACCCCGGTGATGAGGCCATAGATACCGGCCTCGGTTTCGTTGTAGGTCTTGCCCAGGATCAGATCAATGCCGTTTTTCGCCCCACGAAACGTGCCCGGCACATACTGGCCATACATGTTGTAGGCCAGGAAAATGAGTACCAACGAGGGCATGATGGGACCCAGCAAGCGAGAGACCAGTCCCAGCACCAGAATAATGATGGTGAAGGACATGGCCATATCCCAGCCAGCCGGAATGACTGCCCGGTTGACCAGCTCTTCGTAATAGCGCACCTGGTAGGCCCAGGGCGCAATGGCCAGCAGTGCCGCGAGAATATCGGTATAGCGGCGTATCTGCGGCAACAAAACCGGCAGCACCGCCAGTGCCCAGGCTAGGGTTCCCATTAGCTTACCCGCCAGCGGGATGTCCACTCCCGGCACATTGGGCACCCAGAAGGTGTAGAGAAAAGGCAGGGTGAGGGCCGCAAAAACCCATGAACCCACCGTGCGCCTGGCAGCGGGAAGACGAGAGGTAATCAGATACCCTGCTACCAAGAGCAGCAAAACATGAGTAGCCCGGCGTAGCTGTACCTGGTCGAGGATGCTGATATCCAGGCGGCTCAGCGG
Source organism: Meiothermus sp. CFH 77666 (assembly GCF_017497985.1). Classification (NCBI taxonomy): domain Bacteria; kingdom Thermotogati; phylum Deinococcota; class Deinococci; order Thermales; family Thermaceae; genus Meiothermus; species Meiothermus sp. CFH 77666. The sequence goes on along the minus strand of NZ_JAGDFV010000018.1, from coordinate 13,956 downwards.
GGTAAAAGGGTGAACCACCAGATACAAGCTAAAAAGCGCTGCAACTAGCAGAATAACCCAGATGACGCGCCCCATCAGGGTGGTTCTGCCCGTACTATCTTGAGGTATTTCCATGTCACCTCCCAAAAAACTGATTTTGACCGAGATTATATCGCTGCTTCTGTCACTGTTTTTAGAATACACAACGAGTTTATTCGATGTGCTTGTCTATCCAGTTCGAACAAAGCTTGTACAGGAAGCAGTCTCTTGCAAGCAGCTCAGTGTAATGCCGGATTCAGAAGACAGTTTTCAAAACCTGGTGCTCCGGTAACTTTATTTTCTTGTCATTCTGAACGCAGCGAAGCGGAGTGAGGAATCCGTTGTGCCTCAGTCCACTGTATTCACCATTCCTCTGCAGTACGGGATTCCTCGTTGCACCGCATTCGCCTCGGAATGACCATAGGAAGTCAAGGGCAGGAGTTGGGTTTATTCAAGCCATCTCAAATACTTTGTTATCAGACCACTAGAGACTGTCTTTTTGAAACCTGGAACAAACCCTTTCCTGGCAGCCAGCGAAAAAAGCGTCGCTCGCCGGTCGGGTTGGCTCGTCACAGTTCCGCAAGAAACAAGGCGAATCTGGATAAGAAGCTGTAAGGGTTCCGCCATCGGGTTGTGATTTGAGTCAGGGAAAGGCTCCCCCAAAGGTCTTGAGGGAGCCGGTATGGTTTCAAGCCTTATCGGATAGCACCGATCTCGCGCAGATAACGCAAAGCACCTGGATGGAAAGGAATTACCATTTTCTGGTTTACCAGATCAACAGTGTTTTTGATGGTGGTATCGCGAGCGGCAGCAGTGGCAGTGACCAGGGTTTGCAAGTTGCTGAATACAGCCTTCATGATGGCCGCGGCCAGGTCATCGGGCATGGAGGCCGGGCAAAGGAACACATTGCCGGTAAACAGCGCAAACACGTTGTCCTTGGTTCCGTAAGCCGATTTAGGCAGCACCCCCGTAGTAATAATGCCAGGAAACTCCTTCATGAGAAGTTGCGCGGTAGGGCCGGTACGAGGGGAGTCTACCAGCTTAATCTGGTCACCTTTACGGGTCAGGCTCTGGGCCAGCTCCACTACGCTGGCGGTAGGCACCCCACCCACCCAGAAGTAGGCATCAATGGTGCCTTCGGAAAGGGCCTTGGCCGACTCGGCAGCGGGCAGGCGCTCCCGCTTGGCAAACTCACGCACATCCACCCCCGCACCCTTCAACACCAGCAGGGCCAGGTTTTCGGTAGAGGAGCCAGGCTGGCCCGTGGAGACCCGCTTACCCCGCAGATCGCCCACAAACTTGATGCCCGAGCTTTCGGTGGTCACGATGTGGATCAGGCTGGGGTACATGTAGAACATGATGCGCTGCATATCGGCCTTGCGCTGGGCAAAGCGAGGTTCCTCGCCGGTATAGGTGACCAGCGCAGAGTCGGTGGTGGCCAGGGCGCAGTAGTAGGTGCGCGAAGCGGGATCGGTGCGGTCGCGCAGGAGCAGCAGGTTGTCGTAGGAACCACCGGTCTGTTGGGCAGTGGCATCAGCCACACCCGCCTCGCTCAGCAGCTTGGCAATGGCTTGCCCATAGAAGAAAAACACTCCTCCGGTGCTACCGGTGGGAATGACCACCCGGGGCCGCTGCTGGGCCAGGGTAGTCCCCAGCACCAGCACCAGTAAAATTACGAGCAACTTCGAGAGTCTCATCAGTTGAACCTCCTCCGAACCGGACTTAGATTCAAAGTATTGTGAACCATCGCTTTAGCTCGATGGAACCAGGCTAAACTTCCGGCTGTGGACAGTTTACAGATTACCTACAACAAGTCAAGGGGCATACATCAGACATCAGACGAGCGGTACATTTTGTGGTTGCCCTGGATCGCTACCCCAGTTCATTCGGCGCCAGGCTCTTATCATTTGCTCGGGCATCGTTGTTTCAACCCCTCACCCGGCGACAGCGGTTACCGGCAGAATTGTTTCATTTGGCAAAAGGAGCACCTTACCAGCCGGCGCTGTCGCCACCCTCTCCCGCAAGGGGAGAGGGAAAGGGGAAAACGATAAAAGCCTGATTCGGCGCAAACAAACTGACCCGCCGGTCAGTTTAGGGGTATGATGGGTCTGTGCTGGCGCTAGCCTTATTACGCGACCCCAAATATCGAACCTACTGGATTGCCCTGTTTCTTTCGCAACTAGGAACCTGGATGCAAGCCGCAACCCAGGGTTGGCTGGTGCTGGAACTAACCGGCAGCGCGGAGCGGCTGGGCCTGGTGGTCGCCTTGCAGTTTTTGCCCTCACTCCTGTTCTCCATTCCTGCAGGGGTGCTCTCGGATCGCTACAGCCGACGCAACCTGCTCTTCATCACCCAGGGCGGCATGGCGGTGCTGGCTTTTGGCATGTTTGCCCTGATCGTGACCGGGTTGGTGCGCTACGAATACGTCCTGGTGTTCGCTTTCCTGTACGGTCTATTCAACTCATTAGATTTGCCGGTGCGACAAGCGTTTACTGTGGAACTAGCAGGTAAGGAGCGCTATCCGGGCGCAATAGCCCTGAACTCATTTGGCTTCAACACCTCGAGGCTCGTGGGGCCCGCTCTGGCCGGGCTGCTCATTGCGGGTTTTGGCCTCTCCTGGAGTTATCTGGCCAACGCACTTTCCTTTATTCCGCTGATTGGGGTCTTGTTCATCACACCGGACAGCAAGATAAAACCACAGCACAGCGGGGTTGTGGAGGATGCCCTCGAGGGCTTGCGCTTTGTCTGGGGGCATGCGCTGGTGCGGCAGGTGGTGATCTTGGTGGGGCTGACCAGTTTGCTGGGCATGAACTTTCAGACCATCGTGCCTTCCTATGCGAGGCTCGAGCTCGGCCTCGACGCGCAGGGGTTCGGCTTCTTGATGTCGGCGGTGGGGCTCGGCTCCATCGTGGCCGCCCTGGTGCAGGCCATCGCTTCCAGGGCCCGTCCCATACGGGCTGTGTTGGGCAGCATGATTCTGGGATTATCTCTCATGACCCTGGCCCTGCCCCTCCCCACCCTTTGGGTCGCGGTGGCGCTGGGCGTCGGCGGGCTGGGCATGATCACCACCATGCTCAACTCCAACACCACCGTCCAGCTCATTGCACCCGACCGCATCCGGGGCCGGGTGATGTCGGTGTACTCAATGGTCTTGCTGGGCTCCGGGCCGCTGGGGGCCTATCTTTCAGGCTTTCTGATCGATGCCCTGGGGGCCCGCTGGGGCGTGGCCGTGATGGGTCTGCTCACCCTGACGGCTGCCCTGGTCATGATCCGCTTTCCTTGGCCCAGAGTGCTGGCTCCTGCGCCAGCCCCTAAAGTGGAGCCGCCCGTGCCCACCCCCCAGGTGGCCTCGGACTGACCCGGCCTGGGTATGCTGTGCAAGGTGGAGATTCTTCCGGCCCTCGAGGCCCGCTACCAGATGCCCCTCACCCCCCTTGTAGGTGGGGCGGAAGCCCGTACCTTCGCGGGCGATGGCCTGGTGTTCAAGGTCTACCCACCCCAAACCACAGAACCCGGCGGCATCTACGCCGCCCGTCTGGAAGCCCTCAACATGACCAAAGCGGGGCTGGGCGAGTGGGTGGTGGAGGCCTACACGCTCAACCAGCACGGCATTCTGGTCACCAAGCGTTATCCTGGGGCCAACTTCACCCCCGAACGTTTTAGTCAGGCCGCCCTGGAGGAGTTAGCCCGATTCTTTGTGCGCCTGCACTCCATCCAGGAGCCCGGTGTGGTGAGCCGATCCCGCCTGCAAGACCGCCTCAACCAGTTTGGCGGCACCCTGCACGACCTCCCTGAGGCCCAGCAGTTGGTGGGTTGGCTGCGGCAACATATAGAAGAAGTCGCCGGAACCCCTCAGGCTTTCTGCCATCGCGACCCCCACGCCGGTAACATCCTCTTGAAGCACCCTCAAGCCCAGGGCGTGCCCGCAGCCCTGGTGGTGGACTGGGTGCGGGCCCAGCCCGACGACCCCGCCCGCGACCTGGCCATCCTGACCACCGGCACGCTGGTTCTGCTGGGCGAGGACAAAGCCCTGGCCGCCTTGCAAAGCATCGTGCAGGGCTACCCCGAGCCCAAAGCACTCTGGCGCCGCCTGCGCTTCTGGGTACCCCTCACCTACCTGCACGACATGCACTGGTTCCGCACCAAAGAACCCACGGGTTTCGAGGCCGCTGTAGCCGACAAAATGCCCAAGGCTTTGCGTTTCTACCAAAACTATAGCCCGGACTTAGCCTGATAGGAATGCTGAAAGCCTAAGGCCGAAGGCTCAATGCCTCGCCGCCATTGGCTAGCCCATGACCACTCCACAAGCGTGCCTCGGCGGTCATTTGCTCTCCCCTACATTCCGGTGTTACGATTCAGCCAACATGAAGGTGACCGTGGTAGACCACCCCCTGGTTCAGCACAAGCTGGCCATCATTCGGGATAAAAATACCGGCAACAAAGAGTTCCGCGAGCTGATGGAAGAAGTCACCATGCTCATGGCCTACGAGGCCATGCGCGACCTCGAGCTCGACCCCGTCACCATCGAAACCCCCCTCACCACCATGACCGCCCACATGCTCTCGGGCAAGAAACTGGCGGTAGTAGCCATTTTGCGGGCCGGGTTAATTATGGTAGATGGCATCCTCAAGCTGGTGCCCGCTGCCAAAGTGGGGCACATCGGGCTCTACCGCGACCCACAGACCCTCAACCCGGTGGAGTATTACTGCAAACTCCCTGCCGATATTGCCGAGCGCAGGGTCTTCCTCACCGACCCCATGCTGGCCACTGCAGGCAGCGCTGTGCATGCCCTCTCGATCCTGAAAGCCAAAGGCGCTCACCACATCAAACTGATGAGCATCATCGCCGCCCCAGAGGGCATCAGGCGGGTACAGGAGGCACACCCCGATGTAGAAATTGTGGTAGCGGCTGTGGACAGCCATCTCAACAACCACGGCTACATCGTGCCGGGTCTGGGCGATGCAGGCGACAGAATCTATGGAACCAAGTGAGTCGGACGCTTTCTAGCCCCTGTTGCTTAGGCTGAAAGCCTAAAGTTGGCATCTCTGCTGTTTTGGTTTTCGTGATTGGTTAGATGGCTCCTGTCTGCAAAGCGTTTGGCTTTCGGTTTTGCACCAATCCCCCAATCGGTTCAACCGGACTGCCCCCCCACGGTGAAAGCCCGCCTGCACAATTCCTCACCCATTCGCTATAAGCTAGAGCGGTTCAGGGTATGGTTGAGTTTCTCAAATCTATCGGCATCGCCAACCCCACCGGCTCGGGCTGGCTGATTGTGGTCTTCACCTTTCTGGTGGCCTGGACGGTCACCTGGCGTTTTATGCCCAGGGTGCGGCAGTTTGCCCTCAAAGTAGGTTGGGCCGATCAGCCCAACGCCCGCCGCTTGAACAAGGAACCCCTGCCCAATGCTGGAGGGCTGGCTATTTTTGCCGGCGTGGTGGCCGCCCTGGTGGTGGCCACCGCCCTGCGCCCCATTCTGATTCAGGAAGTCCAGGTACAGGTGCTCGCCATTCTGTTGGGGGGAGCCATTCTGGTGCTGGTGGGTTTTGTGGACGACCAGTTTGGCTTACCGCCGCTATTTCGGCTGTTGGTGCAGTTGCTGGCAGCTCTGCTTCTAGTAGCGGTGGATATTCGCTTTCACGCCGCCTTCGGCACCGCTCTGGATCCCTTTTGGGGAACGGTACTGACCATTGCCTGGGTGGTGGGCATTACCAATGCGGTCAACCTGATGGATGGGGTTGATGGCCTGGCCGGGGGTATCGCCTTCATTACGGCCATGAGCCTGCTGGCGGTTTCGGCCCAGAACCCCCAGTGGGTTGCGGCCACCCTGGTGCTGGCCGCGCTTTCGGGGGCTGCGCTCGGCTTTTTGCGGCACAACTTCTTCCCTTCCAAAATCATCATGGGGGATGCCGGCGCCTATTTCTTCGGCTATGTGCTGGCCGCCACCGCTCTGTTGGGCAGCCTCAAGGTCACAACGGTTTTTTCGCTGGTTCCTACCGCTCTGTTCTTGCTGCTGCCCATTCTGGACACTTCGCAGGTGTTTATCCGCCGCCTGCTCAAGCGGCAAAACCCCATGTCTACCCCTGGTAAAGACCACATCCACCACCGGCTCCTGGCCAGGGGCTTCTCCCAGCGCCGTACCACCGTAACCCTATGGATCGTTACGCTGGGCCTGAACCTGGTCGCAATGTGGGTTCAAGGGGTTGGTTTTGCAGTTATTGCGATAACCGCCATCGGTACCGCATCGTTGCTGGGTTTTACCGTCTGGCGCAAGCTGCGGGCGGTGTGGAAAGAGACCGCGCAACAGGCCCAGGGAAGCGTTTAAGTTGCGCCCGTATAAGGTCTAGAGATGAATCCAGGCTGTGCTAGAAAATCATGCTCCGGGCGCAATACCCGACTGATTTTCGGTCATGCAATTATCCAAAACATAGGCGGGAGGCGTTTAGTACACAGTCGTATAAATACCCGTACAAAGTGTCCATTGCGGCACGAACTATGCAGTACGCTCTTGCAAAAGCCTTAGCAGAAACCTTTTCGTTCCTCCCCTACCGTATAGGGGAGGTTAGGTGGGGTTGCTGAGCAGCGCCTTCACACAGCAGGTCGGTTCAGGGCCTCACCCAATACCCTCCCCCACCCTCCCTACAACGTAGGGAGGGGGCTCTATGTCGATCCCTCCCGGAAACCCGGAGGTGTACGGACATCTCTACGACGATGTATTTAGCTCGAGGCCGAAGTATAACTCCGCAGGGCAAAGCGCCAAAAAAACCGGGAAAATAGTAGCAAGAAAAGGGCAATCAGAACTGCCAGGGCCAGGTTGGCCGGGGTCAGGCGACCCAGCGCAGCCTCGGCGGGCACGGTAGTCAGGAAAGCCACCGGCACCACAAAGGTGAAGATGAAGCGGTAGGCCACCGGAAAAGCCTGCATGGGGAAGCGCCCCGCCTCGAGCAAAGCCCGCAGTACCTCGGTGGCGTTGGCCACCTTGACAAACCAGATGCTGCTGGTGCTAATGATGAACCACAGGCTATAAAGCATCACAAACGCCACCGCCAGGAGCCCAAAGCCTACCGCGTAGTCGGCCAGGCCCAGCCCCAGGCGGTGGCCTGCATAGAGCCACAGCAAAAGCCCAATCACCCCATCGCTCAGACCCCAGGGCGAGAGGGTGCGAAAGGAAAGCCAGAACTGGCTGTCCAGCGGCTTGAGGAGCACAAAATCGAGGGTGCCTTTTTGCACCTGCTCCACCACCCGGTTGAGGTTGGGCGAGAGCAGGGTAAAGGCAAAGCCATCCAGCATCAGGAAAGCTGCCAGCACCAGCAAGGCTTCCTCGAACCTCCACCCACCCGGCTGATAGCCCCCCTGGTAGAGTAGCGAGATCCCAAAGAGGCTCCCGGCAGCGCCTCCCAGCGCCGAGAGCGCGGCCACCAGAAAGTTGCCCCGGTACTCGAGCTCCGCCGCCAGGGCCGTCCCCCAAAAGCGGCCCAGCACTCGCAAGTAGCGCACAGATTCAGTGTATCAAGGGACTATACAGGTAACTGGGGTTTTCTGGATTGGCTTTAGTGAGAAGAAATGTCGCAGGTCACAGGTCTCATGTCGCAAGTCCAGATGCTTTCAGCCTTCGGCTTTGGGCTTTTCGCTTCCCCTTCCTATCCCCTAAACGGCCCCCCACGCCACACCACCGGCCCGATGATTTTGACCGGGTCGTCGCGGTGGCGCACCACCGGCGGGACACTACGGCGGGCCGGATAAAACACGATGTGCTCACCTTCTTCCCGGTAGCGCTTGATGAGCAACACCTCACCCAGGCCATCCCAGGCCACCACCACATCCCCGGCCCTGGGCATCCGCCCGGTATCCACCGCCACCCGGTCGCCCGGGGCGATGCTCTGGCCCATGGCCCGCACGCTCTCCGAGACCATGCAATCGCCGTTGACCGCAAAGACCCGCACATTTTCAGGCTGCACCCCCAGCGCCCTCAGGTCTTCCAGTGGAATCGAGACCAGGCCCTCGCTGGTTGGGGTGTTCGGGTGGCCTGCCGAGGCGGTGGCCTGAACGGGAAAGGTGGCAAAGTGTAGCTCCGCCTCGAGCCGGCGGGCCCCCTCCGGCACTTCACTCTCTACAAATGCCAACTGCAAGCCCGTGGCCTGAGAGAACTCCGGCAAACTCCAGCCGAGTACCGAGAGCAACGCCCGCAGTTTGGCCGCCCCCAAGTCCAGGGTGGGGTGAATCAGGCCGCGCTCGAGGCGGCTTACCTCGGTCTGGTTGAGCAATCCCGACGCCTGCGCTACCTGGGTTTGCGACAAGCCCAGACGCAGGCGCTGCTGGCGGATGGCGGTGGCCCAATGGGGGGGAAGCATGGAAATACCTCTAAACCATACTAAGTCATTTTGATTAAGATTCGATCTCTTTAGGCATATTGACTAACCATTATTTTTTGAATAACCTAATACTAGGCTATTTTATGTTATAAACATAACATAAACCCTCCACTCCTCCAAAGTACAGGTGAATCATGGAACTGGCCCAGCCCACCACCGACCTGCTTTCCAAACTCGAGGCCTGGCAACTTCTAGGCATCATCGGCGCGTTCGCTGGGGCGGGCGCACTGCTCAGGTTTCTGGTTGAAAGCGTGCAAAGCAAGTTCTGGAAGCAGGCCCTCCGCATCCTCAGCAGCGCTTTCTGGGGCACCCTGGCGGCCATTCTGGTTTCGGACTGGCTCACCCTCTCGCCCAAAAGCCTCCTGGTGTTGGCTACGCTTTTGGGTTGGGTCGGCTTTGAAGCCACCCTGGGCAATTTGCTCAAAATGGTGGGCAGGAAGACCGATATGAAGCTCGAGGTTCCCAAAGCCCCCCGCAAGAAAACCCGGAACAAAAGCAGCGCTTCCAAAAAGCAGCCCTCCCGGCAGGAACCCCGCTCACTGTGACCCCCTCCCCCAGCCGGTAGCATGAATACCATGCAGCTTGGCTATTCCTTTTGCCCCAACGATACCTTTATTTTTTACGCCCTGGCCCACGGCAAGGTAGCCACCCCCTTCCCCATCACCGAACGCCTGGAAGACGTGGAAACCCTCAACCGCTGGGCCTTGCAGGGCCAGCTACCCCTCACCAAAATCAGCTACGCTGCCTATGGACGGCTGCGCGAGCAGTATGTTGCCCTCCGCGCCGGAGGGGCTATGGGGCGGGGAGTAGGGCCACTCTTGGTAGCCAGAAGTTCCCTTGGAGCGCTCCAGGGCAAAAGAATCGCCATTCCCGGCCAGCACACCACCGCCTTCCTGCTGCTGTCACTGCATAGCCAGGGCTTTGTGCCGGTTGAGATGCGTTACGACCGGATCATGCCTGCCGTGGCAAGGGGCGAGGTGGACGCAGGGCTCATCATCCACGAGTCGCGCTTCACCTATCACCTGTACGGCCTGCAAAAGGTGCTGGATCTGGGTGAGTGGTGGGAAGAAGAAACCGGCCTGCCCCTGCCTTTGGGGGCTATTCTGGCCCGGCGTGACCTGGGCACCGAGACCATTCGGGCTATAGACCAAGCCGTGCGGGCCAGCCTCGAGTATGCCTACGCCCACCCCGAAGAGACCGTGGTCTACATCAAGCAGCACGCCCAGGAGCTACAAGACGAAGTGATCTGGGCGCACATCCATACCTATGTGAACGAGTTCTCGCTGGATGTAGGGCCTGAAGGCGAGGCCGCAGTGGCCGAGCTGTTCCGGCGCGGTGAGGCGGCTGGGTTGCTTCCTGCATCCGCCCAGCCCCACTTTGTTTGAACCCGGTGTAGATGCCAGCCCCCCAAAACGCGCAAACTCTGTCTAGCACGAGATACTATGAACAAGGCGGCCAGCCATCCAGTTCACTTCCAAAGGTATGTTTCTTACAATCTGTATTCCTTGCTAGGAATGCGTCCGTGGTAGAACCGCTAAATTAATCAGTATGACTCCGGAGTTCATCGCTACCCTGCCCCCTGAAGCCAGGATCGAAGCCGAGCGGGTATTCCGTAGCTTCACGGCCCGGCGGAGCAGCCACGTGTGCTACCCCGAGGACGAAGCCAAGACCCTGTATTTCGTCCAGGATGGCTGGGTACGCCTGTTCCAGCTTGGACCCCAGGAGGAAGAAATCACCCTGACCGTGGTGGGGGCCGGGGACATATTTGGCGAAGGCGCTTTGCTGCCCGGCGAGCGCTACGGGGTGTTTGCCGAACCCCTGGTGGACTCTGAGTTGCTCTCGGCCTCGAGGGAAGACCTGCTGCGCCTCACAAGCCGCTTTCCCGAGGTTCAGGCCGCTTTTGTGCAACTGCTCTCGCGCAGGCTGCGGAAGGCCGAGGAGCGCCTGCGAGACCTGCGCTTCAAGGAGGTGTTGCCCCGGCTGGCCAAAGCGCTGCTATCGGCCATGCGCAGGGGCGAGGAGGGGCTCGAGGTCACCCTCTCCCACCAGGACCTGGCCCATCTGGCCGGTTCCACCCGCGAAACCATCACCAAGGTGCTGGGCGAGCTGGCCCTGGACGACACCATCGAACTGGGCTACCGGCGCATCCTGATCCTCAAGCCCGATGCCTTGAGGCAAGTATCGTTGTAGAAGTACAGGGCAGCCAGACGGCAAAATTCCCAGGCTATCGGGTACACCAGTCGTGTAGCCAACTATCAACGAAACACTGGCTGGGAGTGGGGGGTAGACAGTAGATTGCGGGTCTCCTCACCTATCCCCTACCCCCTAATCTCTACATCACTGCTCCCACAGTGTGCATACGATTGATGCAAAGATGGTACTGGTGGCATCCACAGGGTCACGGGGTCTGGGGCAGCCCGTTTGGTTTGAGTGCGGGCCACCGGTTTTTGGCGAAAACCACCTTTGCCGATTCACACTCCATGCGCCACCAAAACCGCCACAAGTTACGCTGTGGCGGACGTCCAGGCGATAGAATCCCCTAGCCATGTCCGACCCCCTGCACTCGTTCTTGCCGTATGGCCTCGAAAGCCTGCCCGCGCTGCTGCGCACCCCAAGGGATGCTCCGCGGGAAGCCCTGAGGGCGGGGCTGGTGGCCTACCTCAAGCGGCTGGGCGCCCCCCAGGCCAGCCTCGAGGCCGCCGAGCGACTGGCCCACCCGAACAGCCGGGTGGTAGTGAGCGGACAGCAAGCCGGGCTGCTGACCGGGCCGGCCTACACCTTTTACAAGGCCCATGCGGCCCTCAAGCTGGCCCAGGAGTATAGTTCGGCGGAGCAGCCGGTAGTGCCAGTCTTCTGGGTGGCCTCACAGGATCACGACACCGACGAAATTCGCAGCGTAGAACTGCTGGACTTCGAAGAACGCGTACACAGCCTGGAGCTCAAGCTCCCCCCCGCTCACCCCGCCGGGCGCATTGCTTTCGCCCCCTATTTTGCCCAGGTCTGCAACCTGCTCCGGCCCTTTGCCAGGTATCCCGAGGTGCGCGAGCGCATCTGCCGGGCCATGCTGGGCGACTGGAGCTACAGCGAGGTTTTTGCCCGGCTGATGCTGGAATTTTTGGGCCCTCATGGGCTGGTGGTGTTTGACCCCATGGCCAAGGAACTGGCCCCCCTGTTCGTGCCGGCGCTGGAGCGGGAAATTGCCGACCCCCTGGCGTCTTCCCAGGCCATCAACCACACCGCCCAGGCCATGAAGAAAGCGGGCCTCGAGCCCGTGCTGGGCCGGGGTGAGGCCGCCACCAATCTGTTTTTGGAAGGCCCGGACGGCATTCGACGCCTGCTACGCTTTCGCGCAGGTCACTTTGAGGATGGCGAGCGCCATTACACCCCTGCCGACCTGCGGGGCCTTCTGGCCCACGACCCCGCCCGCCTTACCCCGGCGGCGGGCCTGAGGCCCGTATTGCAGGACACGGTGCTGCCCACTGCCGGTTTTGTGGTGGGGCCTGGGGAACTCAAATATGTGGCCGAGCTGGGCGGGGTTTATGCTCTGCACGGGCTAAAGCCGCCTGCGGTTATTCGCCGGATGGGGGTTACGCTCCTCGAGCCCCCCATTGAGCGCATCCTGCAAAAATATGGCCTCGAGGCCTGGGCTTTCCAGGCCGACCCCGAGGCTGCCTTCAAGGCCGCCCTGGCCCAGCAAGACGCACGGGTACAGGCCATCCAGGCCCACCTGCGGCGCATAGAGGCCGAGTTCGAGCAGGTACAAGCCCTCCTCACCGACCCCACCCTGACCCGCCCCCGCCACCGCGCCCAGGTACGCGTCCAGCACGAACTAAAACGTCTCGAGCGCAAAATACTGGACAACGCCCTGCACCAGGAAAACACCATCGGCGCCCAGTTTGCCCGCTTGCAGCGCCACCTGGCCCCCAGAGCCCCGCAGGAGCGGGTCTATCCGTTCCTGATGTACCTGCTCAAACACGGCGAGCGGGTGCTGGACAGGCTTTTGGAACTCCCCGCAACGGGCAACCATACGCTCAGCCTGAGTTAGAGCTGATAGCTCAAAGCCGAAAGCCGTTTGAGTTGCAACGTGTGACCTGGAAGCTACGACAAGGTATTAGCCTCTCTGCAATGCCTTAGTAAAGCCCCCGGCGCTTGACCAGCCGTTACCTCAACGCCAGATGAACACGGTGGCCCTCACCCCAAACGTATACTGAGAGACATGCTGCGCGTCTGGATGCTCTTATTCCTGCTCTGGGGAGTCGCCCACGCTCAGCAGGACTTGTTGCTGCGGGTTTTGCTCACCGAAGCCTCGGGGGGCAGCATTCAACTGGGGCCACACCAGCGCAACAGCGCCCTCGGCAGCCAGGATTTTGGCGCGGGCACCCTGCGGGTTGCGGCAGGGCCGGGCGAGGTACTGGTAGACGGCCAGAGCGCCGGGCCGTGGGTGGAGTTTGTCCCGGCAGATGGCTTCAATTTTGCTGGACGCAGCTACCGCGGCAACCTGCTGGCGGTGTGGCAGGCCGGGCGGGTGCTCTTCATCAACCGGGTCTGGCTCGAGGACTACCTATTGGGGGTTGTTCCCGGCGAGGTTCCGGCCTCCTTTCCGGACGCAGTGCTGCAAGCCCAGGCCATTCTGGCCCGCACCTTCGCGCTCTATCGTCTGAACCCCCAGGGTCTTTACGACATCTGTGCTAGCGAACGTTGCCAGGTATACCTGGGTCGCTCGGTAGAAACCCCCCGCCACACCAGCGCGGTCTACGCCACCCGCAGCCTGATCGTCAGTTACAATCAAAAACCCATCACCGCCGTCTACCATTCCGATTCGGGCGGTTACACTGCTGCTTCGGCAGAGGTCTGGGGCAGCAGCGTGCCCTACCTGGTCTCGCGCCCCGACCCCTTCGCTCAGAGTCCAAACGGCGCCTGGAGCCGCACCCTTTCACCCGCAGCCATCGCCCGCAGTCTGGCCAGTCTGGGTATCCAGGTCGGCGCCGTGCAGGCCGTCACACCCCTTTTCGTTAGCGAAAGTGGCCGCCCCTTACGCCTTCGGGTGGTGGGCAGCAGCCGTAGTGTGGAGCTTGACGCTCCCCAGTCCACCCGCCTGTTGCGGGGTCTGGGACTTCCCTCTACCCGGGTGCGCTTCGATGGCTGGCAGGTCTTCGGACAGGGCAACGGCCACGGGGTGGGCATGAGCCAGTGGGGCGCTCGAGGGCTGGCTCTGCAGGGCTGGGACTTCCGGCAGATTCTGGGCTATTACTACCCCGGCACCTTTCTCAGCAGCTTCGAGGTGGTGACCGGTTTGCAAGACAGGCTCTACCGGGCCGGATACCCCTCCTTCCCAGCGCTCACCGGTTGGGGCCTGCATACCTCAACGCAAGTGCAAGCATTGGCAACCCGACTCTTCACAGCCTTTGGGCTGGGTCTGTTCTAGAGTGTGTCTGAATAGCGGCCTCACACGATTTTAGCCAGGCGAGCGAGCATGATGCGGGTCATGCAGGCGTAGATGATGGCCTCGGTAGTGCGGGCAAAGCGTTCGAAATCACGGGTGAGCCGGCGGAAGCCAGTGAGCCAAGCA